>NZ_JAWVAV010000038.1:0-32127 GCF_033599315.1 Acinetobacter sp. OYA S30 | reverse complement strand
ATGTGAGCACATTATAGAGTGTTTCATTAAAGTGTCAACACTCTTGTGATCTAATTGAACGTTTAATCAGCACGACGCCAAACTGTACCTTGACGTGTATCTTCAAGAACTACGCCTTGCTCAAGTAAAGACTGACGAATGCTATCTGCTTTAGCAAAGTCTTTTGCTTTTTTCGCATCGACACGTTGTTGAATGAAATCTTCAATTTCAGCATCAGACAAAGCAAGTGCATCTTGTCCAATATCTGATTTTAAGAAATCGTCTACATTGTGTTGTACCAAACCTAAAATGTTGGTGAGGTGACGTAATGTCGAATAAAGCACAGTCACTTGGTCAGCTTGCTCTTCTTTTACAGCACGGTTTAACTCTTTGTTCAGTTCAAACAATACAGCCATTGCTTCGGCAGTATTGAAATCGTCACACATTGCATTGTTAAAGCGTTCAATAAAGCTTTGATCAAGCGCTTCAGTTGTCGTTTGACCGTACACTTGTTGATAAGCTTTAAATGAATGATAGAAACGAGTTAAAGAAGTTTTTGCCTCTTTAAGTGCTACATCAGAAAAGTTCACAGGGCTACGATAGTGTGAAGACACAATAAAGTAGCGGATCACTTCAGGGTGGAATTTCTCCATTACGTCACGAATCGTAAAGAAGTTGCCTAAAGATTTAGACATCTTTTCACCGTCAACGTTAATAAAGCCAACATGCATCCAGTAGTTTACATATTGCTCACCAGTCGAAACTTCACTTTGCGCAATTTCATTTTCATGGTGCGGGAACATTAAATCTGAACCGCCACCATGAATGTCAAAGTGATTGCCTAGGCAGCAAGTTGACATTGCAGAACATTCAATGTGCCAACCCGGACGGCCATTACCCCAAGGGGACGCCCAAGATGGTTCATTTTCTTTTGCATGTTTCCAAAGCACAAAGTCAAAAGGATGTTTCTTTTCAACTTCTACATCAACACGCTCACTTGCGCCAGCTTGCATGTCATCAAGCTTACGGCCAGAGAGGCGACCATATTTTTCAAATTTGGTGACTTCAAAATAAACATCGCCGTTTGAAGCAGGGTAAGCAGCGCCTTTATTCACCAGATTCCCAATCATATTTTGCATCTGGTCAATATATTCAGTCGCTTTAGGTGCTTCATCTGGTGCTAAACAGCCCAAGTTCGCTGCATCTTCATTCATGGCATCGATGAAACGCGTGGTGAGCTGTTGGATTGTTTCACCATTCTCATTCGCACGTTTGATGATTTTGTCGTCAATATCGGTAATGTTGCGAATGTAGCGGACTTTCCAGCCTTGACTACGCAAAAAACGGATAATGTAGTCAAATGCAACCATAACTCGAGCATGCCCGATATGACAGTAGTCGTAAACGGTCATACCGCAGACGTACATATCGATGTGACCTTCTTTGCGAGGTACAAATTCAACTTTTTTTCGTTGCTCAGAGTTATATAAAACAAACGGTTGCATAAGGGTTTTCAAACACTCAACAAAAATAGTGTTACATCATAACTGATGCATCATTTTTAACAAAGTTTTATGCATGAATTTTATAAGCTTGTGAAATCTTATACATTTAAAAACGTGTAACTGATTGAGTTATGCTAGAATGCCCCCAAATCTTTTGATTAAAATCACCGATCTCAACCAGAGATCAGATCAATTATTTTGAGTCAAACTCGTATGCCTAATCCTACAGATTTCCAAAGCAGTGCATTAGCGACATTGCGCATTGAGCAACAAGCCATAGATGTATTAGCAACACAAATTGATGACCGTTTTAATCGTGCTTGTGAAATATTATTACAATGCAAAGGTCGTGTTGTGATCACAGGTATGGGTAAATCTGGGCATATTGGCCGAAAAATGGCAGCGACATTTGCTTCGACAGGCACGCCGTCTTTCTTTATGCATCCTGGTGAAGCAGGACATGGTGATTTAGGAATGCTTGTTCGTGGCGATGTACTTATTGCAATTTCCAACTCAGGAAAAAGCGATGAAATCATGATGTTGATGCCACTCATTAAGCATCTTGGTGTACCTCTTATTACGATTAGTCGTGATGATAAAGGCCCAATGCCGCAAAATGCAGATATTGCTTTAACTCTGGGTGAGTCTGACGAAGCATGCCCTTTAGGCTTGGCGCCTACTTCAAGTACGACAGCGACTTTGGTTTTAGGCGATGCTTTAGCAGTTGCTTTACTTGAAGCTCGTGGTTTTACTGCTGATGACTTTGCACGTTCGCATCCGGCGGGTGCGTTGGGTAAGCGTTTACTGTTACATGTAAAACATTTAATGCATACAGGCGACGAGTTACCAAAAGTTTCACCTGATACACCAATGAATCAAGTACTTTACGAGATCTCAAATAAGCGTTTAGGTTTGACAACAATTGTTGATGAACAAGACCATCTACTCGGTATTTTTACAGATGGGGATTTACGTCGTCTCATCGATAAACAGCAAGGGTTTGATGTAAATTTACCTGTGTCTGAAGTGATGACAAAGAAACCGTCAACGATCTCTCAAGAAGCACGAGCTGTAGAAGCTTTACAACAACTTAACCAGAAAAAAATCAGTCAGTTTGTAGTAGTCGATGACCAGAACAAAGTGATTGGTGTAATTAGTATGCATGACCTTATTCAGGCAGGGGTGAATTAATCAATGGCATCGTATGCATTGTTAGAACAAGCACGTCATTTGCAGGCATTGGTTCTGGATGTTGATGGTATTTTAAGTGATGGCTTTGTGACATTAACCAACACGGGTGATGAAATTAAATCATTCGACATTCGTGATGGTTTGGGTATGAAACTTGCGCAACAAGCGGGTATGAAAGTCATCATTATTACTGGGCGAAAAAGTAATATCGTTGAAAAACGCATGTCCGATTTAGGTGTCGATCTGGTGTTCCAAGGCCGTGAAGATAAAGGTTCGGCGCTACGTGAAGCGTGTGCACAGTTTAATATCCTGCCTTCAGATTGCTTATATATGGGTGATGATTGGCCGGATCTTTCAGCATTTGCCATTGCCGGAATGAGTGTTACTGTTCCAAACGGGCATGAAGAAGTGCGCCGTCGTGCGGATTTGGTAACACAGGCGATGGGTGGCCGTGGAGCTGTGCGTGAAGTTTGTGATATGTTGCTGATCGCAAAAGGCATTTACCAAGAACTTCTTGAAAAATATCTTGCAGTACCGCATTAATAACAAGATTACTTAAAAAGGTAGGCTATTCCTGCTCATGGATACCAGAGTTTTATATATTGTTGCTGTAGTGGTTGCTGCTGTGAGTGGTGGTTACTACTACTATAGTGGCAAGGCAAAAAAACTGGACATTGGTTCGGCGAAGAATATGACTTATTCGGCGCAGGGCGTCCATTTGACTCAAACTGATGATAAAGGCAATTTGTATATTCGTGCTGAAGTTCGTCAGCTTGAACAGGATATGCAACAAAAAACGTCAAAGTTGGATCAACTCAATGCCACTATGTATAAATTAGGTAAAGTTGATGCAACATTCTTTGCTAAACAAGCTTATGGATATGATGATAATCAAAAGGTTGTGTTATCGGGTGACGTGGTAGCCACTAAGTTGGCACCGCAAGGAACCATTGAGTTTCAAACCGATGAATTAACTGGTTATCCAAAAACTAGAGACATTGAAACTAATCATCAAGTGACAGTTCAGTCTCCACAAGGCGAGTTTGTGAGCAAAGGTCTAAAAGCCAATTTGAATAATGGTCAGTACGAATTTTTTAATATTCGAGGAAAGTATGCACCAAAGTCTTAATTTAAAACGTTCTTCAGCTTTCCTAAAACAAGCTGCGGTAATTACATTCGTTGCTTTATCATCTGCTTCGACTTTTGCTTTGCCGTCTGACCGTAATCAACAAATTTCGTTAGTGGCAGACCGTGCAACTTATAATGAAAAAACCGGTTTGACAACTTATACGGGTAATGTCGTGATTGAGCAGGGCACCATGAAGCTTCAGGCTGACTCAATTGTTGCTACGCTAAACTCTAAACGTGAAATTCAAACGATCACTGCTAAAGGTAGACCGTCTAAGTTTCAGCAACAAATAAGTGCTGATAAAGGTATTGCACGCGGTGAAGGACAAACGATTGTTTATAATGCAGATACAGGCATTATTACCTTGTCTGGCGGTGCATATTTATACCAAGATGGTTCAAGTATTCGCGGTAACACCCTGAAATATAGTATGAATAAGGGTGATGTTGAAGCTCAAGGTTCTTCTTCAAACCGTGTACAAATCATTATTCCACCTTCAAGTTCAAAAAGTTTCCCAGGAGCGCGTGACTAATGCAGCAAGCTCTTCAACAACCGCAAACTTTGTGTATTAAACACTTAGCAAAAAACTATAGTAAGCGTTGGGTTGTCAAAGACGTCTCTTTTAGTATGCAAAGTGGACAGATTGTTGGTTTGCTTGGTCCTAACGGTGCTGGAAAAACCACCAGTTTCTATATGGTGGTTGGACTAGTGCGCATGGATAAAGGTGAGATTCATCTTGATGACTTGGATATGTCAGACCTAGCGATGCATGAACGTGCACGTAAGGGTATTGGTTATTTACCTCAAGAAGCTTCTATCTTTAGAAAATTGACGATTGCTGAAAATATTATGTCGATCTTAGAGACGCGTAAAGATTTGAATAAACAGCAACGTCAGCAGCGCCTTACTGAGTTATTAAATGACTTTAAAATTAGTCATATTAAAGATTCATTAGGGATGAGTGTATCTGGTGGTGAACGTCGTCGTGCAGAAATTGCACGTGCTTTGGCCGCAGATCCGAAATTTATGCTTTTGGATGAGCCGTTCGCGGGTGTTGACCCAATTTCAGTAGGCGATATTAAAGATATTATCCAGACCTTAAAGGATCGCGGTATTGGTGTCCTCATTACCGATCACAATGTTCGTGAAACTTTAGCAATTTGTGAACGTGCTTATATTGTAAGTGAAGGCTCGGTAATTGCCGAAGGCACACCACAAGAAATTTTAGACAATGAACAGGTACGTAAAGTCTATTTAGGTGATGATTTCACAGTTTAATTAAAGACATTAATCTGTTTGGTTAAAAAGAGGTCAAGGCCTCTTTTTTTATTTTTTAGTATTTTATAAATAAAAACAAATACATATATCAATCATTTAATGAAAAAATAATGTGTGATTTATTCCATCAATTATGCTGTTTTAGGTGAAAAACTATGTAGAATGTAGAAGCTTTTAAACGATAACAAACAAGATCAACAAGATAAGCATGATTGGATATAACCAAAGAAGAGTAAGAGGGATATGTAGAAAGCAGGCTTTCCTGAAAGGGCTTATGCTTTTAAGTACACTACATGTACCTGTCGTGATATACGCTGCTAAGCCAAGTGAGCAATACCACACCCTGAAAGAGAACTTGTCACAACTTTTTGTCCCTAAAAGTAGTGATGACTTTAAAGTTGCCAAAATGCACAAGCTTAGTAATTTTAAGCTAGACCGTTCTATTGTGCAGGAATTTCCTACTGTTCAACTTAATGATAATCGAGCTTCATCTTTTTCTAACTTGCCATCTAGAACGATGACATTGCAAGATGCGGTAAAAATTGCCATTCAGCGTAGCCCCGATATTTCACAATCTATTGCAACTTTAGCAGGTCAAAATTCAGGAGTTGACGTTGCTAAAGCCGGTTACTATCCCCAGCTTTCAGGAGGGATTACGACTGGTGATTTAAGCAGTGGAGAACGAGGTCGGCAGTTATTAACCTTAAGTGCTACTCAAATGCTTTATGACTTCGGTAAAGTCAAATCAGGTGTTGATGTTGAAGAAGCGAAAGTTCAGGTTGAACAAGCCAATGTCTTGGTTAGCGTTGATACTCTAGCTTTGGATGTTGCACAGACCATTGTGAATATTCAGCGTTATCTACAGCTTAATAAAATTGCTGAGCAGCAAATCGCCGGTATTCGACGTATTTAGGAAATTGCTAACCTGCGTGCAAACGCTGGTGTCGCGAGTCAAGCAGACCCAATTCAGGCGCAGTCATACTTACAGGCAGCGCAGTCTGCTTTGATTGCTCAGCAATCATTATTACGTCAATATCAACAGCATTTAAGAACCTTATTAGGTGCAGATGTTAGTCATACCGGATGGATTATTTCCGATGATCTCGTGAAGCAATCCGATCTTTATGGTGAACCTGAGTTTAATACTATTCCAAAAATGATTGCCGCGCAGGCAGGTGTTGAGGTTGCAAAAGCTCAAAAACAACAAACCCGTTTAACCCGATATCCGACCTTGGCTGTGAAAGGTTCGGTAAGTCAGGCGATTAATGGTAAAAACCCGAATAACGACAAAGATGACGGTTTATATAGTTCAGTCATGCTTGAAGCAACCAGTCAGTTTTACCAAGGTGGTGCTACAGCTTCACAAGTAAAAATGGCAAGTTATGCTGAAGAAGCTGCAAAAGCCAAAGTGAATTCGGTGTATATGGATGTTCTGGACCAAATTAGAACAAGTCGCGAACAGATTGAAAATAAACAGCGTCAAATGCAGGTTTTGGCAAGTCGCCAAGCAACAACGGTTCGTACACGTGAGCTCTATCAAGAGCAATACAAGCTCGGTACGCGTTCATTGGTCGATTTATTAAATGCTGAACAAGCTATTCATAGTGCCAACTCAGAACTTGAATCAGCACGTTATGACATTTATAGCAGCATTGTTCAGTACATTGAAGCAACAGGACGTTCCCGCCAAGCCTATGGCTTAAATAATATTTCAATTCAGGGGTTCGAAGTACAACCATGATGACAAAAATAAATTACCAGCCTTGGCTACAGGCGGTCTTAACTATTGCTAAACATTATCGAATAGAGCCTTCAGAAGAAAGAATTCGTTTACAACTTGATTGGAACCAAAATCAGAATTTAGATAACGTCTTGCAGTTAATGACACGTCAAGTCGGTCTGAATCTTCGTAAGGCACCATTTTCCTTAGACTTACTCAATCCATGGCGTTTACCTGTCATGGTGGAGTTTAATGATGGCCAAGTCGGTGTAATCGATAAGGCCGATACACAAGGAAATGTGAGTATCCAGTTCAGTGGAGATCAGGGCCTTTCGCAAAGTTTATCTTTAGACGCTTTAAAAACTACACTTAAAAATGTCTATATCTTGCGTCCTGAAACGTCTATACCAGATGCACGTATTGACGAATATATCAAACCTTATGAAGCCAACTGGTTCTGGTCAATCGTTTTAAGAGACTGGAAACGCTACGTTGATATTATGTTTGCCTCGCTGATTGCCAATGTGCTGGCACTGGCAACCATTATTTTCTCGATGCAAGTGTATGACCGCGTGGTTCCTTCCCAGTCAATTCCCACTTTATGGGTTTTAGCGGGTGGTGTACTGATTGCCGCTCTTTTTGAGTTTACCTTACGTGTTTCACGAGTATATTTATCCGATATTATTGGTAAACGTGCTGACTTACGTGTGTCGGATCGTGTATTTGGCCATGCCTTAAGAATTAAAAATAAAGATCGCTCAAAATCTACAGGTAGTTTTATTTCCCAGATTCGTGAACTCGAAGGCGTTCGTGAACTGGTCACCTCAACTACAATTAGCGCGATTGCCGATTTTCCGTTCTTTTTCCTGTTCTTAGTAATTTTTGCCATTATTGGTGGAAAACTGTTCTGGGTAATGCTACTTGTTGTGCCGCTTATGATCTTGCCGGGTATTTTGGTACAGAAGAAGCTGGCTCAACTTGCACAAGAGGGTATGAGAGAATCTTCAATTCGTAACGCAATTTTGGTAGAGGCGGTGCAAGGTATTGAAGACATTAAGCTCTTACGTGCTGAATCACGTTTCCAAAACCAATGGAACCATATGAATGAAGTCTCAGCCGACATCGGTATGAGACAGCGTAAAATTGTGGGTACCTTAATGGCTTGGACCCAAATGGTTCAGGGTTTAACTTATGCCATTGTGGTGTTAGTGGGCTGTTTTGCGGTAATGGACGGTGAAATGACCACAGGTGCATTAGTCGCATGTTCAATTTTATCTTCGCGTATGTTAGGACCAATTGCCCAGATTACGGGCGTGCTAGGTCGTCTACAACAGGCAAAAGTTGCTAAGCAAAGTTTAGATGAGCTTATGCAACGTCCGATTGATCAGGCTGACCGTTCACATCTGGTACACAAAGCTGTTTTAAATGGCGACTATGAATTAAAAAATATCTTGTTCCAATATGGAGAAGAAGATCCGAGACCAAGTCTTGCGATCCGCCATTTAAAAATTCGTGCCGGAGAAAAAATTGCGATTTTGGGTCGTAATGGTGCTGGTAAGTCAACATTGCTTCAGCTTTTATCTGGCATGCAGGTTCCAACTCAGGGAGCTGTGCATTTAGATGGACTCGATCTTTCTTTAATCGACCCATCAGATGTACGCCGAGATATGGGGCTACTCAACCAGAATGCACATTTATTCTACGGAACAATCCGTGAAAACCTGACTTTAGGTGCACCGCTTGCAACAGATGAAGACATTCTTCGCGCATTGGTAGTAACAGGTGCTTTATCTTTTGTTCAAGAGAAAAAAGAAGGCTTGGATTACTTGGTTTTAGAAGGAGGAGTAGGTTTCTCTGGTGGTCAGAAACAAGCGTTATTATTGGCTCGTTTATTGATTCGTCAACCGAATATTTTATTGCTTGATGAGCCGACAGCAGCCATTGATGATGTTGCAGAGAAACAATTAATTGATCATCTCAAAGGATGGTTAGCACACCGAACGTTGGTCGTGGCGACCCACCGCCGAGCTGTTCTTGAACTGGTCGATCGAATTATTGTCGTCAATGAAGGCAAAATTGTGATGGATGGACCACGAGATCAGGTACTTAATCAATCTACAGCCCAACAAAAACAAGTGAGCCAAGGGGGCAATTCATGAGCGAACAACAACAAGAACTTACCCGTTCAATGAATGTATCTTATAGTGAACCACCATTACCACGTGCCAGTTTAGTCATCTGGATCGTGGGCATTGGTTTAGTGATTTTCTTTATCTGGGCATGGTTTTTTAAGCTTGAAGAAGTTTCAACCGGTACAGGTAAGGTTATCCCATCATCTAAAGAACAGGTCATCCAGTCTTTAGAGGGCGGTATTTTAACTAAGCTAAATGTACAAGAAGGCGATATTGTCCAAAAAGGGCAAATTCTTGCTCAGCTTGACCCAACCCGTTTTGCTTCAAATGTGGGTGAGTCGAGATCTTTATTAATTGCAGCTCAGGCCACAGCAGCACGTTTACGTGCGGAAGTGAACGGTACACCACTGGTTTTCCCTGAAATAGTTGCACAAGATCCGAAGCTTGTTCATGAAGAGACTGCTTTGTATGAATCACGCAGAGCCGATCTTGAACAAACGCTTTCAGGATTAAGACAGGCTTTACAACTGGTTCAGCAAGAATTAGCCATGACAGAGCCTTTGGTTGCTAAAGGTGCTGCTAGTGAGGTTGAGGTTTTACGCTTACGCCGTGAAGCAAATGATTTGCAAAACAAGATGAACGATGCACGTAACCAATATTACGTTAAAGCACGTGAAGAGTTATCTAAAGCAAATACTGACACGCAAACTCAACAACAAGTTATCATGGGCCGTAATGACAGTTTACAACGTGCCGTATTTAAAGCCCCTGTGCGCGGTGTGGTAAAAGAAATTACAGTGACAACGCATGGCGGTGTGATTCCACAAAACGGTAAGTTAATGACCATCGTTCCAATTGATGAACAGTTATTAATTGAAGCCCGTATTTTGCCACGTGACATTGCATTCATTCGTCCTGGTCAAGAAGCTTTGGTTAAGATCACTGCTTATGACTACTCAATTTATGGTGGTTTAAAAGGTAAGGTTACGGTTATTTCTCCAGATACCATTCGCGATGAAGTGAAACAGGATCAATTCTATTATCGTGTTTATATCCGAACTGATTCCGATAAGCTTTACAATAAAGAAGGTAAAGCATTCGGTATTACACCGGGTATGGTGGCAACTGTAGATATTCGTACGGGTGAGAAGACTGTACTGGATTATTTACTTAAACCATTTAATAAAGCCAAAGAAGCATTAAGAGAAAGATAAGAAAAAAGCCCCGAAATTCGGGGCTTTTTTATAGGTTTGCTTCTATTAAATTCACGTTATAATTTGATTTTTATTATGCTTTATTTCATTTATGGCTTTTACGATTGCATCATCCGTTACTTTTGAAGAAGAAATTAAAAAAAGTAGATTTCAGGCGATTGCTGCGCCAGTAGAAAATGAACAGCAAGTGAAAGAGTTTTTAGAATTAAATAAAGATATCTCGACCACACATCAATGTTGGGCATGGAAAATTGGTCATAACGTTCGCTTTAATGATGATGGGGAACCATCTGGTACAGCGGGACGTCCAATTCTGGCAACTATTGAAGGAAATGACCTGACTAATATTATTGTCATGGTGAATCGCTGGTATGGCGGTATAAAACTGGGAACTGGTGGCCTTGTTCGGGCGTATGGTGGTTGTGCCGGACAATCATTATTGTTAGCTGAACGTATTGAACTGATTGCCAAGAAAACGATTCATTTTTCTTGTCATTTTAATGAATGGGCTATCTTTCAGTATGAACTGACACAGCAGCAAATTGAATATCAGGAAAGCTATACTGCAACAGGTGTCGATATTGAAGCGAGACTACAGGTTCACCAAATTGAACCACTCGCTTTAAAACTACGAGATGTGACTCGTGGTCGCGAAGAATTAAAAGTTGAGGAGGAATTGACTGATGACTGATTCTTTACTCAAGTACCGCGAGCAACATAAACACCGTTTAAATTATATGCCATGGCTATATTGGACATTGAAACCCAAACACCGTGTTTGGGCGGAAGAATGGCAAAAAGAATATCAGGCTTATTTAATGGATATGGAAACGGTCGAGATCGGGGAGAACTGTTTTATTTCACCGTTAGCCCATATTTTTGCCGAGCCGGGCCGGAAAATTAAGATTGGTAATAATTGTTTTATCGCGGCAGATTGTAGTTTGCATGGACCGCTTGAGATTGGTAATGAGGTTGCAATTAACCACCACTGTATCTTAGATGGTGGTCGAGCAGGCATAAAACTACATGATCAAGTTCGTATTGCTGCTTATTGTCATCTCTATGCATTTGATCATGGCATGCAACTCGACCGTCCACTTTACCAACAGCCAGTTCGCTCACAGGGTATCGAAATTGAAAAAGATGTTTGGTTAGGTGCGCATGTCGGAGTTAAAGACGGGATTAAAATTGGAAAACATGCTGTAGTTGGCATGAATAGTATGGTGACAAAGGATGTGGAGCCGTACCATATTGTGGGAGGAAACCCAGCAAAATTTATCCGTTTAAGAGAATAATGCAGTCTCAAGAATGTAATAAAATGTTTGATCTTTAAACAAAAAAGTGGATTTTAATACATAAACCTTAACATACGGATTTTTATCTATGTTAAGTTAAAGCTAAGTTATAGAAAAATCTCCAAGGCAAATAGACCTGAAGAAGAGAGGCAAAAATGAACCGTGTTATTGCGTGTATTGACTCATCACCTTGTATTAATGCTATTGCAGATGCAGCGGCTTGGGTTGCGAAAGCAACTGGACGAGAGCTTGTATTATTACAAATTCTAGATTACTACCCGGCAAGTTATCACCTTGGTGAAATTAGTGGCGTAATCGGCTTTGAAAGCAATGCAATGTTGCTTAAAGAGTTAGCTGAATTAGAGCAAAAACAAAGAGAACTCGCTTTAGATTACAGCAATAATTTACTCAGACATATCTCTGACTTAATTAAAGAAAAACACGGAATTACTTGCTCAAAAATTCAGGAAAAAGGGGATTTTCTAGAGCAAAGTTTTAATCTCTTACACGAAAATGATATCGTGATTTTAGGTCGCGTAGGTGAAAGAGCCGCCGAAAAACATAAACCGATTGGTAGCAATGTTGAAAACTTTATCCGTGGTGCAAATTGTACGGTTTTGACCATTGGTGAAAACTTCAAAGTACCGACACGTTTTATTTTTGCTTATGAATACTCTCCGACATGTCAAAAGATGATGCGCCGTATTGCGCAAAGCGACTTATTACGGACTTTACAGTGCCATTTAGTTTATGTCGGTGACCATCCTGAAATATTGAATGAACCAGAGCATTACTTGAAACAAGCGGGGCTAGATGTAGTGACCGTTTATAGATACGGCGATGTGGCGCAAAATATTCTAGAGTACCAACAAGAACATGGTATTCAAATTATTGTGCTCGGCGCATTTAGCCATAGCAAAATACATCAGTTTTTCTTGGGAAGTATTGCAACCACGATTTTCCGTAACGCGACTGTACCATTACTTGTGGCTAAATGATGAGATTTGCATATAGTTATCCGCAAATCTTGTGGATAACTATATGGAAAAGCAGGGGTAATAAAAGTAATTTATTGATTATAAATAATAAAATGAAAAAGATGATTTTTTAACCATTATTTCACAATTGCAATTGCAAAACCATCATGACCTTTTGAGCCAACCGTTTGTAAAGCTGTGCAAGACAAAATTTGCGGATGATTTTCTAGGGCTTTAAAAGTTTCACGAATGCCTTCAATACTTGGTTTTTTGTTTTCAGGATTCAAAATATCACCAGCACGAATGACATTATCTAGCACAATAATAGTGCCAGATTTTGAAAATTTGAGACTGAGTTCTAAATATTCCGGATAGCCCTGTTTATCGGCATCGATAAAGATAAAATCAAAAGGCTCAATCGACTGAGGATCAATTGCGGAAAGTACATCGGCAGCACGGCCTAATTTAAGCTCAACTTTTACAGGCAGGTTGGCATGATCGATATTCTTTTGAGCCATTTCTGCATGAGTATCACGACCTTCAATGGTAAGCAAATAGCCATCTTCAGGCAGTGCACGTCCTAACCAGATTGTACTGTAGGCAGCAAAGGTCCCAATTTCTAAAACACGTTTGCACTTATTCATCTGAATGAGCATTTGCAAGAACATTCCTTGATTTGGAGCAACTGCAAGATGATTTGAAAAGCCGTGTTCGTCGGTATTTTTTAATGCAAAGTCGAGTCGAGGATCTTCGGGAATTAAATGTGAATCGATATATTCGTCAATGTCTGTCCACATCTGCTGCATAGTCAAATTTACCTGTATGTTGATAGGCGTATTTTAAACGTTTATGACTAGAGTGCAAAAATCTTCGATTCAAGAAATTTTGGTTGATTATAGAATGAGCAAATCCCCTTAAACTGAAGCGCATAAGGGGATTTATATTTTAGAAATTACACATTGATGTATTGCGGGTTAAGTCAGGTCCCCAAGTACGATAGCCTTGAGTATCAATATGGATTTGTCCTGAACTATATAAACCAATACCTAAATTTAAACTTTGGCCGTGCTGAGCCCAGAACTGACACAATTTAAACTTCGTATTTTCAATAAACGCATAGTCTTGTGGCTGTGGAACTTCTGGCCCAATACGAAAATCGATGGCAGAGTTAAATAAATGCTTAGAAGAACTTGCGCCACCTGCACATTCATTTAAAGGTAAGTCTCGGTAAACTGAAGTTACCTCAAAGTCGGTTAAAACTTTTGCGGCAATAAGATATTTAAAGACACGTAAGGTCGATAAAGAATTATTCCAAAGTTCACGGTTAGGTACCGCATATTCTGAACGGCCACACTTCTGCCAATCACGAGCGGATCTTAATAATTCAAAACTTGGTACGATACCTGCCACATCATGACGCGCCAGGAATTTTTCATATTCGCGTACACGTTCATAATGATCGCCTGTATTTAACCAAGCGCGATAGGAAGCAGGTTCAACTTTAGGTGGAATAGGACGTTCGATAATAACGCGCTCTTGAGGAATAAAGATGCGCTTACCGCTTGGAGAGGTTTTGCCTGTTGTTGTGTGTTGAGGAGAGCTGGCGCAACCCACCATAATCGCAGGGATTATGCATAGGGGCAGCACGCTCTGCAAAAACTTCCGCATAAGAAAAATCAAAAGCTTATAAATATTGCGCCTATTTTAATGCAAAACAGTGCACAAATTACGAGGAATTTGCAATGAAATGTTTGAATAGGGTATAAAAAAGATCAGCGGTTGCTGATCTTTTTGAAATTATTTTTCTAGATACTGTAACTTATCTGGTTTGCCGTTCCATTCTTCGCGGTCAGCAGGTTGTTCACCAATTTGAGTAATGTTAGGCCACTTTTGAGAAAGTTCAGCATTTAATTCAATAAATACTTCTTGACCTTCTGGTAGCTCATCTTCAGAGAAAATTGCATTTGCAGGGCATTCTGGTTCACACAATGCACAGTCAATACATTCATCCGGATTAATCACTAGGAAATTCGGACCTTCGTAAAAACAGTCTACAGGACAAACTTCTACGCAATCTTGGTATTTACATTTAATACAATTTTCAGTGACAACAAAGGTCATGGCGACAGCTACCTAAAAAATATGGTTTCATTTCGAATAGCTTATTTTAGGCAAAAAAGGGGTAAACAAACAATTGCTTTTATTGATATTGTTTATTTATACATATGAAGATAAGTTAATACATTGATATTCAAAAGAATGTTTCAGCTTAAATAAGAGCTAAATTATAAAATCAGGATAATAATAAGTTTTATAAAACAATAGTTTAAATAATTTTTTTGTCATGAGTTTTAATGTCATTTGGGTCAAGGTATCTGTTTAAGCAGACACCTCAACTATAACATTTACTTTTAAATTTTGCCTCTATGTTGAATTGATAGACAAAAAATCGTCAAGTAATGAGCTTAAAGTGTACAAAGTAAATGGATGTCTTCTGGTTCAAGTTCCCATAATTGCCGATCTGGGTGCTTTAATACGTCCGCGCCATGCTTTATATAGAAATCTACTGTACGCTTACTTGGAGTGGCTGAAATATAAAGTTGATGGGCTTCCAATTGCTTGGCCGATTCTTTTGCCGCTTGCATCAGCTTTGCACCAATACCTTTGCCTTGTTGATCGGCATCGACGTAAAAATATTGCAGTAATTTTGCATTGGGATAATCAGTAATAGTCTGATTCGAGACTACACTAATGCCAGCCAACTGTTCAGACGCATCAAAAGCACCGATAAATAAAGCCCCTTGTTCATAGAGTTCTTTTAATTTGGGCGGATCATTTTCTAAATGATAAGCATCCCAATGTTTAACATCATAAAAACAATCTGTTAATTCTAAGTGTTCTTGCTTTTGTAAGTAGAGTTGGGTAATCAGTTCACGACGATTAATCTGTTGCCAAATTAAATCGATCTCTGTGTATTGTAGTGGCCTTAAGAAAATAGAAATTTTATTCTCCTTAAAGTAAGAGCAAACATGCCTATACACATGTTTGCTCAATGAGTGATTATGAATTAAGCGCTGCTTTTAGCTCATAAAGCTGTTCAAGTGCCTGACGAGGAGTCAGGTTGTCTACTTCGATTTGCTTAAGTAAATCGAGGGCAGGTGAAGAGGCTTCAACTTCTATCACTTTCTCTATGACTTGAGTGCTTGGGGTAACTTCTGAATCTAAAGTTGCAAACAAATCACTTTGAACACTAATTTGTAAGTGCTGCTGTTGTTGCTTCTCTAAAATACGTAAACGCTTCTGAGCTTCTTTAATCACGTTAGCTGGAATACCGGCTAATTTTGCAACCTGTAAACCATGACTTTGGCTTGCTGGTCCTTGTTGGACTTTATGCAATAAAATGAGATTACCGTTTAACTCTTGAGCAGTGACATGATAGTTATCAATACCAGGTTCGCTACCCAACTCTGTTAATTCAAAATAGTGAGTCGCGAACAAGCAAAGACATTTAACGCGTTTGGTTAAATCAACCACACAAGCCCACGCTAAAGAAAGACCATCGTAGGTACTGGTTCCGCGACCAACTTCATCCATTAACACAAGCGATTGATTCGTCGCATGATGCAAGATTTGTGAAGTTTCAGTCATCTCAACCATAAAGGTCGATTTGCCTGTCGATAAGTCGTCGGCTGAACCAATACGGGTAAAAATACGGTCAATCGGGCCAAGTTTGGCAGCTCGTGCCGGAACGTAACTACCGCAGTAAGCAAGCAAACTGATTAATGCTGTTTGGCGCATAAAGGTAGACTTACCGCCCATGTTTGGACCGGTAATAATTGCCATACGGTGCTGTACATCAAGGAAAGTATCATTTGGTGTAAATGGCGCTTTACTTAACGCTTCAACTACAGGATGGCGGCCACCTTGAATCTTAATACCTGTTTCTGGTGTAAATTCAGGGCGTGCCCAATTGTTTAAACGCGCTTGATGAGCAAAGTTTGCAATTACATCAATTTGCGCGATTGCTGAACTCATCATTTGTAGGTGAGCAATATTTTCACGAAGGTTTTCAAGTAAAGCTTCAAATAACGCTTTTTCACGAGCTAATGCACGCGACTCACTTGATAAAACTTTATCTTCAAAACTTTTTAGTTCAGGCGTAATGTAGCGCTCAGCATTCTTTAAGGTTTGACGGCGGATATAGTCGGCCGGGGCTTGCTCGGCTTGAGCACGAGTCAGCTCAATGTAGTAACCACTCACACGGTTATAACCGATTTTTAAGGTGCTAATACCAGTACGTTCACGCTCTTTTATTTCTAAATCAATGAGGAATTGACCTGCATGATCACGAATTTGGCGTAATTCGTCAAGTTCAGCATCATAGCCTTCTGCAATTACATTGCCATCACGAAGTAATACAGGCGGATTTTCAACAATCGCAGCCATTAAATGTTGATGAAGCGCTTTAAAGTCACCCAATTCCTGATCGAGCTGTCCTAATAACTTAGATTTCTTTGCTTGTACAACAGGTGCTAAAGCATTTCGTAAAAATGGAATTTGCGCGCAAGCATGACGAAGTTGAACTAAATCACGTGGTCGCGCACTACCCAGCGCCACACGACTAAGAACACGTTCAATATCACCAATTTCTTTAAGTACCAGACGAACAGGGCTTTCATGGTAGCCTTGAATCAATTGCTCAATCGCATCTAAACGTGCGTCAAGTAATGCTGTATCACGAACAGGTTGCATGAGTGTTCGGCTAAGTAAACGTCCACCCATTGCGGTTTGGCAATCGTTCACAAGCTGAAATAAAGAAGTTCCATGCTCAAACAAAGGTTCAATAATTTCTAAGTTACGGCGCGTGATTGGGTCGAGCGCAATAAAGTCAGAACTTTGTTCTAAAAGAATTGAACGGATATGAGGTAACGCCGTTTTTTGAGTTTCTTTGGCATAGTGAATAAGTGCTGCCGCGGCGGCCTTAGCCAAAGGTAACGGGTCTAGTCCGAAACCAGAGAGTGTTGATACAGAGAACTGGTCACATAAGGTTTTTTGCGCATTGTTTAAATTAAAATCGACATTTGGGCGCTTGGTTACAGGGCAATCTAAATGTTTTTTAATTTGTTCGATAATATTCGGGTCAACCAGGTCTTCATCAATCAAAATTTCACTTGGCATGAGGCGAGCCAGTTCAATTGGAAGTTGTTCCGGTTTGTAGTCTTGTTGTTGAACTTTAAAAATACCCGCACTTAAGTCGAGTAAAGCAAAACCGATCTGGTTTTGATGGATACATAGCGCAACAAGGTTAGAGGACTGATAACTTGTAAGTAGTGCGTCGTCGGTTAAAGTACCCGGTGTAAGAATACGAACAACTTTGCGTTCAACCGGGCCTTTGCCAGTAACTTCACCGACTTGCTCACAAATAGCTACAGTTCGGCCGGCTTTTACTAAACGCGCCAAATAACCTTCAGCTGAATGGTAGGGAACACCTGCCATTGGAATCGGGTTGCCGTTTGCTTTACCCCGATGGGTTAAGGTAATACCTAAAAGTTTGGCTGCTAAATGCGCGTCTTCAAAGAACAGTTCATAAAAGTCGCCCATACGATAAAACAGCAACGCATGTTGATAGTCTTTTTTGACTTTGAGATATTGCTGCATCATTGGAGTGTGGTTGGAGAGATCAGCCATGATTTCAGCGCTATTCATGCGTAATAAACCCTTAAAAAAACGAAAAATCTACTTTTGGTTTATTAACCAATTTCAAGTCTTTAAAAATGAATGTAATTCAAGAAAAGTACAACAACTGGATGAACTTTAGAATCAGCATCCCTAGTATAAAGTGACTTCAGACCATTCCAGTGGTGCAATGGTAACAAATTTGAGTTAACGAAAAAAAGTGATCAAGCATTGAAATAGAGGTTGAATGTAGCAAGACATAAAAATAGAACAATTGGGTCTTTTAAGCCAAGGATTGAAAAATTTAAATATTCAACTCAAAGTTTACTTTTACGCGATCTAAAACAATGAGTGTTCTATAAGTTTTTACGTCTTCATTATCAGCGAAATGTTTTCTAACTAAACTTTCAAAATGAGATAAGTTATTGCTCAGCATGATAATTATAAATGAGACTCCTCCATTCACGAAGTAGCACTGTTGAATTTCTTCAACAGAAGCAAAGTATAGCTTCGCTCTGTCCATAACTACTGAACGATCTTCGCTAAGGCGGACCTCAATAATGGAAGTAATTTTTTCACCAAATTTGAGAGGATTTAAGATAGCGCAATTTTTTAAAATAATTTCCTTTTCTTCCATCCGAGTTATACGCCTTTGTACAGATGCAGCGGATAGACCGATTTTTTCAGAAATTTCTCGATGGGAAGTTTTATTGTCTTTTTGCAGTATTCTTAAGATCGCATAATCAAAATTATCTAAAGAAATCTCTGACATGAGTAAATCTCTCATTAAAGGTTAAATATAGAGTTATTTAATCGTTTTACCGTGAAAAATAGAAGAAATATATTGATTATAGAGAATTAAAATTTCAATCATTCCCCCCAATAGTAAAGATGATGATTGAGACAAACTCCAAACAAGGTATGGCATTTGCAGCCGCATTTTTATCTTTAGTTTCTGTACAGATCGGCGCAGCAATAGCAAAAGTCCTTTTTCCGATTCTTACTGCTGAAGGAGTCACCTTAACTCGACTTGCCTTATCGGCCTGTTTCTTATGGGTAGTCTTTAAACCATGGCGGCAGTGGAATAAACAGATCAATTGGAAAAATCTAATTATTTATGGATCAATCCTCACTTTAATGAATACTTTGGTTTATAAAGCATTTTCTTACATGTCTGTTGGGATTGCGATTTCCATCGAAGTGTTAGGACCACTTACGGTTGCTATTTTAATGTCTAAAAATAAATTAGATTATTTTTGGGGTGGATTATCTATTATTGGTTTGCTTCTTCTACCTATGGGCAATGCAAATAATAACTTTAGTTTTATTGGAATGACGTATGCTTTATTAGCTGCAGTGGGTTGGGGACTGTATGTGATTTATGGCTCAAAAGTTGCACAAGGTGGTGGTAGCTCTGTTGCGACTGGAATGTTTATAGCGGCTTTATTTGCAACACCTTTAGGTGCATCTCACATTATCCATATTTTTGATAGTTATAAGATTCTTTTTACATGTTTACTTATGGCGATGCTAGCAAGTGCTATTCCATTTATATTAGATATGATTGCCATGAAAAAACTGCATCCACGCGTTTTTGGAATTTTATTGAGTGCATCACCCGCGGTGAGTGCTTTGGCTGGATGGCTGATTTTAGATGAACGATTAAATAGTTTTCAGATCATTGGAATAACAATTATTATGGCATCGTGTGCAGGTTGCTCTTATTTTTCTTATAAACGTAATAAGGTATAAGCTGAGATTTCTATATTATTAAAAATAAATATTTCTGGTGAACATGAGATAGACCGATCAAAAATATGAGATGGGTATCTCATGGATTCTTTAGCTTTTAGCTCTAACCTAAGAATAACAAAGCTCACAACTTGGTCATTAGCAGCATAATTAAGCACACATGTGCATTATTTTAAATGGTCCTATTGATGAATCTAAATAATAAAAATATTTAACGCAAAAATTGTAATTCACTAATTTTTCTGCACTTAAAGGCTGTACCTGAGAGTCATAGGCATGTATCGTTAAGTCATGATACTTTAAAATTATAGAGTGTTTAAAAAGCAGTATCGTTCAAGTGACCTAATCGGGCTATACCATTAAGATGGTTGAAACTTGATCTCAAAATAATAAGTACAAATCACAATGGGAGAAACGATTACGTTTTATTGGTAAATATTGAAATGGAGTATCAATGACCAAGCTGGCTGGGGTCCTTTAAAGAAATATTTACGGTTGGTTTATTTATGATAACTTCATCTTACTTTAAAAAACACAAGAAACATTACCGCTCCCTAAAGGACCAGCAGCTTACAATCGCAGCCAAAGCAAATATCTTTATTTGTATTATTTTTTGCTTGTTTTGGACTATATATTTTGCATTTGCCCAAATGTGGGTGATTGTTTATATGGATATCTGTTTCACACTGATTTCCATATTTAGCTTTTTTCTTATTTATATAAACCGTATTTCGGCAGGGATACTTTTATCACAAGCGGTTCTACTGGTGTTTCCAGTGGTTTTTTGCTTATTTTTCGATGTTGCTACGCCTGATCGCCCTCGAGTGGCCCATTTGTTTTTACCTGCCGGAGCGATACTGGGGTATTTGAATTACCGTAGAGAGCCAAGCCTCTTACAAATTGTTTTAATTTTACTGTCGATTGGCTGCTTTATATTTTTTAGTGGTAGCTCTTTTACTCTCGATAGTGCCATACCTTTATCAGAAGATATTCGTGATCATGGTGGGTGGATAGCCACTTGTGTCGCTACTCTTATGATCTGTATTTCAATTTATACCATGCAATTAGAAATACAAATAGAAAGCAGTATGGAGCACAATCTACGTTTGGCACTCACTAAGCAACAATTTGAGCTTTTTTATCAGCCTCAAGTTAATTCGTCAGAAAAACTGATTGGTGCGGAAGCCTTATTAAGATGGCTTCATCCGGTTTTAGGGTATATTCCAACAAAAGAGTTTATTCCGGCAGCGGCAACTTTTGGGTTAATGCCAGAGATCGGCGAGTGGGTATTGGACCAAGCCTGCCAAGTTTTACAAGACTGGAGTAAAAAAGAAGAGACCAAAGATCTTACGCTTTCAATCAATATTAGTGCTGATCATTTTATGCAATCTAACTTTGAGCACACGGTGATTGGTCTGGTTCAGCGGTATGACTTCAATCCATCTCGGCTCATATTAGAAATTACTGAAAATATTGCTTTAAATAATTGTGCGAGCATGATTGAAAAAATGCACTTCTTGTCTAAGCATGGTATTCAGCTTTCACTTGATGACTTTGGTACAGGGTATTCATCCTTAAGCTATTTACAAAAAATGCCAATTAAACAAATTAAAATTGATCGCAGCTTTGTACAGGCAGCTTTAGATGATAAACGCAGCAATAAATTAGTGACGGGTATAATTAAAATTGGCCTAGATTTAAACCTTCGCGTGTTGGTAGAAGGAATAGAAACGGCTGAACAGTTTAGTGCTTTTAAAAGTAATGGTTGTACCGAGTTTCAGGGCTATTTATGGGGTTGTCCAATGTCTTTAAATGACTTTATCAAGCAATTGCCCATCAAGACCGATAAAGAATAAATCTGAGCACTCACCAGTACTGTTTAGCAGTTGTTTGCTAGATTGAGCCTAATATTAAGACACACTTTACAAACGTATGTAGAGTGTGAGTGTGTTAGGATGAATTTCTATACCTCTAGATATTTACAATATGACGAAACCTGAAGCGCAGTATCAATCAGGGCAATTTCAATTTTCCTTTCTATCATTAAAATATTGGGGTATCTGGTTCACAGCTTTTATTCTAATGTTTCTTGCGTACTTGCCTTGGGCAATCCAGTGGCGCTTAGCAAAAATGTTTTCAAAAATTGCTTGGACACTATTGGGTTCTAGAAGGAAAACGACTTTAAGAAATTTAGGTGCGTGTTTTCCAGAAAAAACACCTGAGCAAATTGAAGCCAAGGCTAAGTCGGTTTTTACCGATACGATGATTGGTATATTTGAAGCCTTAAATGCTTGGTATTGTCCTGCATGGTTTAAAAAAAGAGTTCATATAGAAGGCTTGGAACATCTAAATGACAATCGGGATCGGGGCATTCTGCTGTTAGGCACGCATAGCACATTACTCGATGCTGGAGGTGCTGCATGTACGCTATTTTTTGATATGGATGTGGTGTATAGACCTCAAAATAATCCTTTCATGGATTTCCTCATTCATCGTAGTCGCGCTAGGGTTTATAAAAACCAGATTGCAAAAGACAACATGCGTAGCTTAATTGAAAAACTCAAAAATGGTCATGCAATCTGGTATAGCCCTGATCAGGACTTTGGTTTAAAGCAAGGTGTCATGGCTTCATTCTTTGGAATACAAGCAGCAACAGTCACGGCACACCGAAGACTCATGGATATTTCAAACGCTGTTGCAATACCTTTATATTTTTACAGAAGTGGGGATATTCGAGATCCTCAATACAATGTACTGGTAGAACCTAAACTTGAAAATTTTCCTAGCGAATGCGAAGTGAATGATGCTGAACGCGTCAATAAAATTATTGAAAACCAGATTCGGATCGCCCCAACACAATACATGTGGTTTCATAGAAGGTTTAAAACTCGTCCTGCTGGTGAAGCGAAGTTTTACTGATTTTGTTATGCCTTTTTATACAGTCAACTGAGAGATTTAAAGGCCTTTAAACCGAGACTTTATAAATCCTAAATTAACAATAATTTTTAATTATTTATCCTTAGTTTTTAATGATCTATTTTAAAACAAATATCATTTTGTGTGCTTGACTGTAATAGGGCAGAGCACTATCCTTTGCCTGCTGGCCACATTGCCAGTCGGTTTTGACAGGCCGCTTTCATCTAGAACACCAAGAAAGTAATTTTTTGGTGGCGAACTCGTTCGTCCCCCTTCGTAGCGGTAGGACGGAGGTGGGACGCCTTGTGCGTGCCGGTTTCTAGATGACTGGTCTGTCAACCCTCCTTCGTTCTGCCACCATCATTTGACAGTGATTTGGTAGAACTTCTATTGCATCTAGGAGTCCGCCATGTGCGCTAATACATCTCATTTATTGGCTTTTGCCAAATCCTCTCTATTTATACCGCCGAAACAGTCTTTAAAACGGCTCTAGGTTTTCTACACCTTAAGAATCGTCACGACTAAAAAATCATATCAACAACAAAACTCGAGATAGGCGAGCACACCACTTGTGCGGCTTTTGTATGCCTGTATTTAGCACTCATTTTAAGAGTGACGGCATTTCTATCTCTTTACATACAACAAGAATTTATAACGGTAAAACTATGCCAAATTTAGAAACCTCTTCTAAAAAATTACACATTATTCGTACCGCTATTCGTTTGTTTACCACACATGGATTTCATACAACAGGCGTAGACCTGATCGTCAAAGAATCAGAAATACCGAAAGCCACCTTGTATAACTATTTTCACTCAAAAGAACGACTTATTGAAATGTGTATAGCTTTCCAAAAAAGTCTACTTAAAGAAGAAGTGCTTGCGATTATCTATTCAAGCCGTTATTGCACGCCAAACGATAAGCTCAAGGAAATAGTAGTTTTACATGTTAACTCTAACAGTCTGTATCACTTGCTACTTAAAGCCTTTTTTGAAATTAAAGTGGCTTACCAGCAGGCTTACCGTATGGCAATTGAGTATAGAAAATGGCTGACTCGTGAAATTTTTGAACTGATTTCTAGCTTAGAAACACGTGCGTTAAAACCCGATGCCAACATGGTTTTAAACTTAATAGATGGCTTGATGTTCGGGTTTTTGAGTACAAAGAGTTTGGATGAAAGGGATGTGGTGGTGGAGTATTTTTTTAAGCCAACTTGTTTGAGGTAAATGAGTTATTTAAATAAAAGGATGTATGGTTTGCTTGATTTTTATTAGATGAGTAGACCATATACACCATGCGATGATGTGAGCTCATTACTCAGGTTAGATTAAATAATTAGATATAACATACTGTTTATATTATAAAAATTAATATTTTTGACTTTGTGGCGATAATATTGCTATTTTATTTTTACGCTAATCGTAAATAGATTACGTATATCATAATTAAAATGGAATTAATTTAAAGCGAGTCATGGAGAAAGGAATACCATGAAAGAAATTGTATTAAGTGATTTGATCAATCAGCAGAAAGTTGGACCTTATCAAAAATTTATTTTGGTTACCTGCCTATTACTAATGATTATGGATGGGTATGACATTCAGTCCATGGCTTACGCAGCCCCACTGATTATAGAAGAATGGGGTGTTCAAAAATCCATGTTGGGAGTGGTGTTTAGTGCAAGCTTGTTTGGTTTGTTTGTTGGATCATTTTTATTAAGTTCACTTTCTGATCGTTTTGGTCGCCGTCCGATACTACTGATCTCGACCTTTATATTCTCCATATTGATGCTGTTGACACCACATGTAGGCAATATTGAGCAATTGACCGTAATCCGCTTTGTTACAGGAATTTTTTTAGGCGGTATCATGCCAAATGTGATGGCTTATAGCTCCGAAATTGTTCCATATCAATCTCGTATTTTTACCATGATGGTCATTTCTTGTGGCTATACGGTAGGGGCAATGTTGGGGGGCGGAATATCAGCCTTACTAGTTCCTTGGGGAGGATGGCAGGCGATTTTTTATTTCGGCGGTATTATCCCTTTAATTATTTTCTTTATCACATTCTTTAAGTTACCAGAATCTTTATATTTTTTAAGTGAAAATAGCAAAAATAGCTCCAAAATTTTGTTTTGGTTAAAGAAGTTTTATCCAGCATTAACATTCAATGCAGAGATAAAAATCATCAATAATACTGAGGTTCAGGTTAAAAAGTCACCGCTTGAGTTATTTAAAAATCAGCGTGCGTTTTTTACCTATTCCATCTGGATCATCAGTATTTTAAATATGATCAGTTTATATTTTCTGGCAAATTGGCTACCGACTTTGGCCAAAGAGTCAGGGCTTTCATTAAATCAGGCATTGTTGATCGGCTCCACTCTACAATTAGGCGGTACGATTGGTAGTGTGGTGATGGGCCTTAAAATTGATAAGACAGGATTTTATAAAGTATTAATTCCTGTTTTTCTGGTTGCAGTGATTAGTATTGCTTTAATTGGCTATTCTGTTAGTCATATCGTTTTATTGTTTATTATCATTTTTATTGCTGGCTTTGCTATTGTTGGTGGGCAACCTGCCATTAATGCTTTGTCGGCCAGTTATTACCCAGTTTCACTTCGTACTACAGGGGTGGGCTGGAGTATTGGAATTGCCCGTTTGGGTTCGGTTATTGGGCCGTTATTTGGCGGGTATCTTTCTCAATTTCTGGTCATTACCCATTTATTTGTGATTGCTGCCATACCTTCGTTATTCGTGATTATCACATTGATCATTCAGGCCAAGTATCGGTCATAATACGGTCTAAATATAGAATTTACATAGTGCACATATAGACCGTAATTATGATCGGTGAGTAGCTAAAGAGAGTTGGTCCCAAGCTATTCATGGATTATTTAACTCGATACCATGTTTGGTTTCGGCCAATTATTTAGCTTTTAGATTTGAAGAACATCATTTTAGAGCTGTGTATCTCGATAAAACCAATTTACACAAGCATCTGCCAAAATTTGTGTGGTATCAAAGCTCACATCTAAAATTGGAGACTGGATTGCATGTAACCCAATGGGAATTTCTGTGCAGGCTAAAATAATCGAACCCGCACCTTTATCTATGAGTCTTTGGCTTAACTCTTGAAAAACGATACCCGCTTTTGCCGTTTCGTTGCGTTTTACAGCATAAACAGCGGGCATAAATTCCTGTTCAATTTCTTCATCTGAATTAATAATAAAAGGGATGCTATGTTTGCTTAACTCAATTTGATACAACTGAGTAGAAAGGGCACCTTTGGTTGCCAATATTCCGACTTTATCACCAGATTGATAATTCTTTAAAATCTGTTGCACCGTAATTTCAACCATATTTAAGATTTGAATATGGGTGTGTTGCTGTAAGTCAGAATGCCAAAAGTGTGCGGTATTACACGGAATTGCGATTTTAGAAACACCGCTACGCTCTAAAATTTTTAGTCCATGTAACATGGCATTTAAAGGACTTTCACCTAGGTTTTTAAGTGCAAGTTGTCGGTCAGGAATACCGCCGTGATTCCAAACGATTGTTGGAATATGTTCCTGATCTTTAGTGGCAGGGCTTGTATCGAGCAGACGCTGTTGAAAATCAACAGCAGCGCCCGGTCCCATGCCACCCAAAATTCCAAGAGTGGGGAGTTGTGAAAATTCTGTCATCTTATAAACGGTATGCATCTTTGCTAGAGAAGGTTTTACGATAACCGAATAAGCCTACGGCACCGCCTGTATGAAGGAAAATCACTTTGTCATCTTTAGTGAAATGGCCCTGACGAATGAGATCAACTAAGCCCGCAAAACCTTTACCTGAGTAAACAGGATCAAGCAAAATACCTTCAGTTCGAGCCAGAAGTTCAACTGCTTCAACCATGCTATCAGTTGGAATACCGTAGCCATCGCCAACATAGTCACTATTTGCAATCACTTTTTCACGAGCAATAAGATCTGCGTTTAAACCAAGATGTTCTAATGTTGCGCGAGTAAGTTTATAAATATTTTCTTCTTGTTTAGATTTTTCAGCACGAACACTAATACCCAAGACTGGTAAGTTTGAGTGAGTTGCCGCAATACCTGCTAAAAGGCCAGCTTGAGTACCCGTACTACCTGTTGCATGTACAAGATGAGTTGGCGCGAGTTGAATCTGGTTAAGTTGGTTAATTAATTCAATTGCTGTTGAGACATAACCTAAAGCACCAATAGCGTTTGAGCCACCGCCCGGGATAATGTACGGACGCTCACCTTGTAGTTCTAATTCTTTTGCTTTGGCTTCTAAAGCCGCCGCCATGTCTGTGCCACCCGGAACAACTTCAATTGATGTTGCGCCTAGAATCTCATCGAGCAATAAGTTGCCGTTATTGTAATATTCCTCTGTACCATCACTAACGCGTTGTTCGAGTAAAACAGATGCCTTTAGGCCAAATTTATTGGCTGCTGCAATCGTTTGGCGAACATGGTTAGATTGAGTTGCACCTTGAGTGAGTACATGTGTGGCACCTTTTGCAAGTGCATCACCAATTAAAAATTCTAATTTTCGGGTTTTATTGCCACCTGTAGCTAACCCTGTAGCATCGTCTCGTTTGATGTAAATCTGCGGACCATTTAACGCTTTAGTTAAGTGAGGTAAAAACTCTAGAGGAGTAGGCGCATGAACCAGTTGAACGCGCGGCAAATGACTTAATAACATAATAATGTCCTAAAATTTTAGTGTATGTAATCAATCATGCGACTTACTTCTTTACGCATAATTTCTAAAATATGTTTTTTGGTTTCAATAAATTCCTGCTGTGGCGCAATATTTTCAATGGTGCGGTCACGAGGTAAATTCACTTGAATATCTTCGGCGATGCGGCCAGGGTGACCTGCCATTAAGATAATGCGATCTGCTAAAAGTAGAGATTCATCAATATCGTGAGTAACAAATAAAACGGTAGTTTTATTGTCTTGCCAAAGCTGAGTCAGTGTTTCCTGCATCAAAATACGTGTTTGGGCATCTAAAGCTCCGAAAGGTTCGTCCATCAATAAAATCTTTGGCTTCATAACCCAAGCACGGGCAAGCGCAACACGTTGCTTCATACCGCCTGAGATTTGCCAAATGCGATGGTTTTCAAACTTCTTTAAACCCGTTTTTTCTAAATAATATTCAGTTTGCTCAGTAATATATTTAGGCTCAGCTTTTGATTGCTTAAGTGGAAATTGAATATTTTCTTTTACTGTGAGCCAAGGAAATAACTGAGCCTGTTGGAATACAACAGCTCGGTCAATGCCCGGAGCTGAGATGGTTTGACCATCTACATAAATGTCACCTGAAGTTGGTTTTTCAAAACCAGCAAGTAAGTTCAAAATAGTTGATTTACCACAGCCAGAAGGCCCAAGTAAGCAAACAAACTGACCTTCAGGAATTTTCAGATTAATATCTTCTAAGACCGTATTTTCTGTTTTGTTCTGTTTAAATATTTTCTGAACATTATTTAGCTCAATAAATGGTTGAGTCATTATGCTTTTCCTGTCCAAGGGGCCCATTTTTGCTGTGCTTTCACAATGAGCCAATCTAAAATAAAGCCAATTGTTCCAAGTAAAATAATCCCGACAATGACAACATCTGTACGTAAATAAGAACCTGCATTAATAATCATCCACCCTAAACCAGAAGTCGCTGCAACCATTTCTGCTGCAATTAATGATGTCCAGCCGATACCAATAGATAAACGAATAGTGGTGAAAATTTCAGGAAGTGAAGAGGGTAAAATGACACGGAATAAGATTGCTGTTTTTCCTAAGCCCATCGTTTGTGCTGCTTGAATCAAACCATATGGAACGTTTTGGCTTGCTGCGGTTGCACCCACAATGACGCTAAGAAAAGTTGCAATAAAAATAAGGAAAAATTTAGATTCCTCGCCAATCCCTAGCCACACTACAACTAAGGGGATTAAGGCAATTTTGGGAACAGGGCGTAAGAATTGTACAAATGGATCTAAAACGGCATTAAGTACAGGACGACGGCCCATTAATAATCCCAAAGGCACACCAATAACGATTGCAACGAAGAATGCAAAGAAGGCACGCGCCGTGCTGACTAAAATGTGTTGATAAAAAGGAGCATCTCGGTAACCGTTTTTAAATAAATCTAAAACTGTATCTAAAATTTGTAGAGGAGAGGGCAACAAAATTGGTGAGACAAGTTTAAATGTACACACAAGCTGCCAAATAATCACAAAAGTGATTAGCGATAATGTACTAATCACTTTTACTTTAAACGGGTTCAACTGAATCATCTCATAACCTTATTTTGTCGCTTCAATAAGGTATTTACTGTCGATATTAGGCGCATAACTCTTTGGAACATCAGATTGTTTTAGCTCGCCAATACTGACTAAAAATTTAGCAATATCTTGGGTGGCTTTAGCCAAGCCTGAGTTTTCATCATTTGATGTCGCACCTAAATATTTTTCAGAGGCTTGATCTTTTAGGGGAATATATTCGATACCAGCAAGTGTGGTTTCGACTTGGTCATAGGGAAGACTTAAGTATTTAGAGATTTTTTCAGAAGCAGCTTTAGGATCACGTTTATATTCATCAACTTGATCTTGGTAAGCTTTCAAAAATTTAATAACAAGGTCAGGGTGTTTTTCTGCAAACTCTTTACGGACAGCGAAGTTGTTATAAACCAAAATACCTTTTTCATTCAGCGTTGTTGTACGATAAATTTCTTTACCGCCTTCTTTCTCTAGCTGTTGAGTAAATGGTCCCCAAACATAGGCTGCATCAATATCACCACGTGTCCATGCAGAAACAATTTCAGCAGGCTTAAGTGGAATTAATTTGATTTTTGATTTATCAATTTTATTTAATGCAAGGGCTTGTTCTAAAGCATATTGTGCAGTGGAGTTAGCAGGGAAGGCAACTTTTTTACCAACTAGGTCTTGCAGATTTTTAATATCAGGACGAACAATTAAACGTTCTGCACCAGAAATTAGACCTTCCAAACCAATGATTTCAATGGGTAATCCGCGAGTAATACCTGCAACAGCTGGGCTTGAGCCAAAACGTGCAATGTCAATTTCATTTGCGGCGAAGTAATTAATTACATCTGCACCTGAAGCAAATTCAACCCACTTAATTTTTGTACCTAAAGCTTTTTCAAAATCTCCATCAGCTTTACCAAGAACCCAAACTCGGGGACCGCCACCCCAAGCAAAACGTACTTCTTTAGGTAGTTCAGCAGCAGGCGCAGTTTGAGAAGCTTCTGCCTTAGTTTCATTATTCTGCTGTGAATTATTTCCACAACCAGTTAAAAGTGCAAAGCTGAGAACCCCTACTGATAAGACAGCATTTTTTAAGTGAAAATGTGTTCCAAACAACATTATATTTCCAGTAGTTTTCGAAATTTATTCGATCTTAGTGAAAATTTATGATTAATAAAAATATGAAAAAATGGAATGGATATATGCAAAGATGAGTTTATGTTTATGAATAAAAAAGAATTATTTATCACTTAAAATTGGTAGTTATCTTTTGAGTTGAAATTGGGGCATGAAAAAAAATAGAGCTTTTTAAAATTACTTATTTATAGGTTGAGTACATAATTAAAGTTATTAATTAACTTAAGGATATTTAAAAAATTACATGGCTTTTGAGGAAAATGATGACTTCAAAAAACCATGCAATTTTATAAACAGCACTTTAAAGCGATTAAAGCTTATTTAACTCGATACCATGTTTGGTTTCGGCCAATTGCAGAAATACCAATGTAGCCACGAGCGGTAAGTTTTTCCCCATCTGGTGATACGGTTACATTAAAGCGATAAGTTTTGTCTGACTGTGGGTCGAGAATAGATCCTTTGTCATATTTATTTTGACCTACGTTTTTTAAATTTTTGACAATGGTTAAACCAATTAAAGATTTATTTTTATAAGTCCCTTCACACATCGTACATTTATTGGCTTCGCTTGGAACAAGGATTTTTTCAATATTTGCGGATAGAACTCCATTTTTGTCTTGGCTAAATCTTACCAGCGCTCTCGGTTGATTGGTGGCATCATCAATAGTTTTCCAAACACTGCCATGTAGTTTGTCCGAAGCAAATGAATGAACCGAATAAAAGCTGAATAAAATTAATAATAAATATTTTTTCATATCAAATGTTTCTCTAATTAAATATGGATGGCTTTAACTGCCAAAAATGATTCATTTTAAATTTAACTTCACAGTCTTCTTAGTATTGATCTATAAGCTTAACAGTATGTAAAGTTATAATCTATTTGTCTAAATATTATTTTGAATACATTACTTATGCAATTGCGAGAATGGACAGAATTATTAAGTTTTTTAAAGTCATTTAGTTAGTATTGAATCACAGTCTGCAATATTCAGCTTTATAACTAAAAATCTTGAAACTGTTTCTTTTCTTTAATCATATTTACGGGTAAATGGCTCTTCCTGAAAAAAAGAGCCATTTAAATTGATAGATAGAACTAAGCAGTATGCTTGAATGCTGCTACTGCTTTTTCTAGAAAGTGTAGGGTAACTGGTTTGAGCCAAGTACCGTCAGCAAGGCTTGGTTCATTTTGCATTGCTGAACGGATCTTTTCTTGAGTACTTGGATTTTCGCCAGTATAACCTTGTAGCATAGAGAGCCATTGCTGTGCCAAACGCTTTGCTCCTTCACTATTCGGTTTAACCTCAGCGTCAATCAATTTCTCAATATCGACTAATAGTTGAGGCCATTTTTTCATCTCGCGACCATAATTTTCCTTTAAAAAAGCAAACTCATTATCAGATAAATAACGAGCAAAAATACTCAGCTTACTCTCTGAAAAGGCCCTAAGTAAAAAGTCAACAACTTCTGGCAGTACCCCTAATTTTTCCTGAAATTCAGGTTCTGCAGAATTGATGTTATTTAATTTAACAAGCCATTCTGGATTGGTGCGGGTATTCTGCTCAAGTGTTTTCATCCACTTATGGGCGAGCTTTTGAGCGGTTTCACTGCTAGATGATTCTCCAGCATTAAATACCGTATTTACAGCTTGAGTTAACTCTTGCCATTCTTGGTGGGTTTTAGTACCTGATTGTAAAAATGTAAGCTTTTCAAGTTCTTCTTGCGTAAAGTATTTCTCGTACATTGCTATAAGCTCCAGCATATTTAGCCAATCCTCCAAATCAAGTTCTTCACCATTGATGAGCTGAGATTTCAATTGTCCAAGCTGATTTCGCAATTTTTTCTGCTCTGCCAGTCTTTGATCAATTGCTTGAATCTGCCGATCAATAATCGGTAAAAGTGCTAGATTAGGATCTTCAAGAACCGTATAGATTTCGGCTAGCGACATACCCAGCCCTCGTAATG
>NZ_JAWVAV010000037.1:0-32175 GCF_033599315.1 Acinetobacter sp. OYA S30 | reverse complement strand
TCCAAAGAATCCAAAGAATCCAAAGAATCCAAAGAAATATTAGAGCAAATACTCTACCTTCACTTTATATTTCTTCTTATTTTTTTAATTTATTTTATTCTTAATAATACTTAGATGGTTCCACGTGGAACGCTTAATTAGTTTTATGGTTTTGAAATAAAAAAAAGCAGGATTACTCCTGCTTTTCTATCACTACATAACTTTTAGTCAGTGAAAGTTACACGTGCAATTGCTTTTTTCCCAGACTGAATAATAAAAGTCCCGTTTTCTTTTACAGAGAAACTTGCATCTACTACATTCCAGTCTACTTTTACTGCACCGCGTGCAACAGCATCTTTTGCAGCTGCTGCATTTGGATTTAATCCTGCTACGCGAAGAATCGTGGCAATAAAGATTTCACCACCAAACTCACCACGTGAAATAGTTACTTCAGGAGTATCTGCCGGCACCTCACCTTCTGTAATACGGTTACCAGCACTCTTATGAGCATTAGCAGCAGCTTCAGCATCATGGAAGCGTTCAACCAACTCGAGTGCAAGAATACGTTTTACTTCTTGTGGATTACGACCAGCCGCGATTTCATCTAATAAAGCTTTGATCTCATCTAGAGATTTAAAACTTAATAAATCGAAATAACGTTCGATTAAAGAGTCAGGCATTGATAATACTTTTTGGTACATTGCACCTGGCGCATCAAAAACACCAATATAGTTACCTAAAGATTTAGACATTTTATTTACGCCATCTAAACCTTCTAGAATTGGTACAGTGATACACACTTGTGATTCTTGGCCATAACGGCTTTGTAACGTACGGCCCATGAGTAAGTTAAAGGTTTGGTCTGTACCACCTAACTCAACGTCTGCTTCAAGTGCGATAGAGTCATAGCCTTGAACTAAAGGATATAAGAACTCATGAATTGCAATTGGCTGATGATTGTTATATCGCTTAGTGAAGTCATCACGCTCTAACATACGTGATACTGTTTGCTGGCTTGCCAACTGAATAAGATCCGCAGCAGACTTTTGGTTAAACCACTCTGAGTTAAACCGTACTTTTGTTTTATTCGGATCTAAGATTTTGAAAACTTGTTCTTGATAAGTTTTAGCGTTAGCTTCAACTTGTTCGCGTGATAACGGCGGACGAGTTGCACTTTTGCCTGTTGGATCACCAATCATGGCTGTATAGTCGCCAATCAAGAAAGTAACTTCATGACCCAAATCTTGAAACGTTTTTAGTTTATTAATAAGAACCGTATGTCCTAAATGTAAATCTGGAGCTGTAGGGTCAAAACCAGCTTTAATTTTAAGAGGACGATTCTCTTTAAGCTTTTTCAGTAAATCTTCTTCTGAAATAATTTCGTGCGTGCCTCGTTGGATGAGGGCAAGCTGTTCTTCGGCGGGCAAGAAATTTGACATCACAAAACCTAAACACATCAGTTATTCAATTTGTGCGATATACTAACATTTTTTCAGCGTCTTGCAGGGGAAGTTGCATATGAGCGCAATCTATATCGGCGTAATGACTGGCACTAGTATGGATGGTGTGGATATTGTTGCGGCTTCATTTGAGCCACTACAGCTTCATGCCACACTTACAGTTCCATTCGAACCCGAGTTACGTGATGAGCTTATGGCATTAACTTTACCCGATGACAATGAAATTGACCGCATGGGTAAAGCTGATGTTGCTCTAGCCAAAATGATTGGTCACGGGATTAATTCTCTCATTGAAAAGCACCAATTAGATCGTAGACAAATTAAAGCGATTGGGTCGCATGGACAAACCATTCGTCATCGTCCAGAGCATGGTTTTACGCTACAAATTGGCGATCCAAACATTATTACTGAGATCACTCAAATTCCGGTCGTTTCAGATTTCCGTCGTAGAGATATGGCAGCAGGTGGTCAAGGCGCTCCATTAGTGCCTGCATTTCATCAAGCATTATTTCAACATCCAAGCATTCATCGGGTGATTTTGAATTTAGGCGGCATTGCCAATGTAAGTATGTTGCCTGCCAATAATCCTGACGGCGTATTTGGGTTTGATACGGGGCCTGCGAATATTTTGATGGATGCATGGTGCCATCGCCATACAGGTCATCCATATGATGAAAATGGTGACTGGGCAGCTTATGGTCATCCTATTCGTTCGTTACTCGACCGTCTTTATGCTCATGAGTATTTTTCTAAAGAACCTCCTAAAAGTACGGGACGTGAAGATTTCAATATTGACTGGTTAGATGATCAGTTAATCGATTGGCGTAATGATTTAACTTATGATGAGTTAGAAGATACACCTGAAAATATTCAAGCTACCTTATTGAAACTTACTGTACGTGCCATTCAAAAAGCGATCTATCGTTCTAATATGGAAACAGGTGAAGTTTATGTATGTGGAGGTGGAGCTTATAACTCTTATTTGTTAGAACAATTACGTTGGCGCTTACGTAAGCACAATTGGTCAGTTCAAACCACTGATGTTTTAGGGCTCTCCCCTACTTGGGTTGAGGCTACAGCATTTGCATGGTTAGCAATGCGTTTTGTGAATGGTTTAAGTGGTAATTTACCTGCGGTAACCGGAGCGTCAGATTTTAGAATCTTAGGCACGATCACGGCGGTATAAAACTACTTATTCGATTTAATTGGACTGATTCGACCTCATAACACATTTCCTGACCCGAAATGCTGTTATTAAATTGGTCATAAAAATTCATGATAAATGCCAACAAAAATAAGTAAGGCATGTTCTTATGGATCTGACCAAACGTATTCATCAATACACACGTGGGGCTTGGACATTCGATGTCATTGATTCAGGCCCTATAGATGGCCCTCTCGTGGTTTTATTGCATGGCTTTCCAGAAACTGCCCATAGTTGGGAGCAGACTTCGGAATTATTACATCAGCATCAATTTAGAACATTTGCGCTCCATCAACGTGGTTATAGTCTAAATGCTAGACCACAAAGCCGCTTTCATTACGCTTTAAGTGAACTAACTGAAGATGTCGCAGTTTTTATTAAGGGACTTGGTCAACCAGTTTATTTAATTGGGCACGATTGGGGTTCTGTAATTGCGTCTAGTGTAGCTATGAAGTATCCACAGTATATTCAACATCTCACTTTAGTTTCCGTACCCCATCAAGCTGCTTTTTTAAAAGCCTGCTTAAGTAGCAATCAACTACTAAAATCTTATTATTTTGCAGTTTTTCAGCTTCCTATTTTGCCCGAACTTTTATTTAAGAAAATGCCTAAAGTAGCAAGAAAATTTCTTAAATCATCTGGCATGACCGAACAGCAAATTGAAATATTCGAAACTGAATTTATAAAGGAAAATAGGCTAACTACGGCATTAAACTGGTATCGTGGCTTTTTTTGGGAAAAGCCTGAAAATCCTTTTAAAGCAATAGACGTTCCCACTCTTTTTATTTGGGGTAAGCATGATATTGCAGTAACAGAAAAAAGTGCCAAGTTAAATTCAGGTTATTTTAAAAATAATTATAAGGCTATTTTTATGGATGCCTCTCATTGGATTCCTTATCAAAATGCACCTGAACTCGTACAATGCTTTTTAGAATCTATACATGATCAAGCATAATCTTATAAATAAAAAACCTCTCATCATAGAGAGGTTTTTTTTATTTAAAATTCTTTTTAAATTGAGAATGAAGAACCACAACCACAGGTTGTTGTCGCATTCGGGTTCTGCACAATAAAGCGTGAACCTTCAAGGCCTTCAACATAATCAACCACTGAGCCAACTAAATATTGATAGCTGAGCGAGTCAACCAGCATCTTTACATCGCCATTTACAAATTCAGCATCATCTTCATTTACGCTTTCGGCGAAATTGAAGCCGTATGAAAACCCTGAACACCCGCCTCCGGTTACATATACACGTAACATGAGATCGTCATTCCCTTCACTATCACGGAGTTGGCGTACCTTATTGGCAGCATTATCTGTCAAAACTAGAGCTTGGGCATTCATGATGATTGTTCCTCGGATTTTGCTGTGCCTTTCAAAATAAAAAAGACCCTATATTGAGTATAGCATAATCAATATAGGGTCTGTCTTCGAAGTTTAAAGCGAATCTTGAGTATTTTTATCAAGATTATTTGTAATTCTCATCTTGTAAGCCACATTCAAAGTTTTTCGCGTCTTGCTTACAACGGAATTGCCATAGTAGTTTCATCATGCGTTTATCATACACCCCGCGTTGTGTAAGGTTAATTCGAGACTCACGCATGAGCTTTTGATAACCCGGTTTATCGGCAGCTGGTACTTCCATCCAATATTTTTGCGGAATATCCGCTTTCATTTTACCCAAGATAGTAAAAGCACGTGGTAACTGACTAGCCACCCACTCTCTAGATTTCTGACCAAAACCAGCTGGGAATTTGTCTGGACGAATAATAATATTTCCGGTCACCTGTAAAATTGGATAGTTTACAATTGCCCCTTTTGTACCTAAGCCTTTTTGTAACTCTAAAGGTTTAAAAGCTGCTGCTGGTGCACCAATAATATCCACCTGATGATTATTAAATTTAGCTCCAAAGTTCGTCACGTCAGCACTCACTGCCTGGGCACCCACCTGCTGAACCATGATTTTTTGTGCTTCATCGTAGTCTAATACGGCGATTTTTTTACCGGCAGCTTTCGCTACGGTATTAATACTACGGTCGTTTACTAAAAGGTAAGCATCTCCTACCGGAATAACACCTACTACCTCATAGCGGCCATTGACCATATATTTACTAAAGGTTTGGCTTGCTAAACCTTGCATGACTTTAACAGCAAGTTTGAGATCTGGAATCGCACCAATTGCATCTAATGATCCCGTAAATGAGTTGAATTGACGTCCGCGCATGCCTGATACACTAATACCATCACATTTGCCCGCTTTAAAATCTTCAGCAATCACTGCTTCATTCTGGTTTACTTTTAGTTCGATATCAGCTCCCCAGTTTTTCGCTGCAAGCTGATAGTCCTTCATGAGTGCATAGACATCGCCATTTTTACCAACAAAGTCAAAAACACATATGGTTTGTTTGGCCTCGGCTGCAAATGAAATTGTTGTGAGTCCCATCGCAAGTAAAAGCGTTTTGGAAAATCGCATATTCTTTTCCTTTCCTTGTAAATTTTTTGTTTTTGGCATCAAGAAATTTCACGCTGGTTGGCATGATTCTCATGAGATATGCTTCATCTAAGATTCACAATTTAGATATTGTTATGATCAATTCTGTTTATCCGAGCTCAATAAAAAATAACGAGTTAAATTCCCTTAGCTCTTTTAATGACTCACTTCCTTGTTCTATTTTCTAATATCTTCATATATCCAGATGAAGTTTTATCCTCAATTTAGATTAGCGTCTTTTTAATGAATCACAATGGCTGAATTGACAGTCTATAGAAAGCAAAAAAGCCTAGAATAAATCTAGGCTTTTAAGTTCAAAATGAATTATTCACCAGGCATTGAACATTCAAAGTTAGCTTTGTCTACAGAACAACGTGCTTTTTTCAATACAGACATCATACCTGGATCGTAAATACCGCGTTTAGTTAAATCCATACGGCCATCACGTAACATTTTTTGATATTTCAGTTTGTCTTCAGCACTTAGGTTCATTTTGTATTTACCTGGAATTTGTGCTTCTAAACGGTTAATCATTGCAAAGCTTTTTGGTAATTGTTTTACGAACCAATCACGAGACTTTTGACCAAAGCCTGCTGGGAATTTATCAGCACGTAATACTAAATCAGCCGTTACATGTAATACCGGGAAGTTCCACATTACACCGTTTGCGCCCAAACCTTTGTTCAATTCTAATGGTTTGTATGCATAAGCAGGCGCACCTACCATATCTACCTGACCATTATTAAATTTAGCAGCAAAGTTTGAAATATCAGAAAGAACTGCCTGAGCACCTACGCGCTGCACCATAATTTTTTGTGCATCGTCATAACCTAACACGGCGAATTTTTTACCAGCAGCTTTTTCAACTGAGTTAATGTTTTTATCACGTACGAAAATGAACGCTGAACCTAACGGAGAGATACCAGCAACTTCGTATTTTTTACCGCCAAGGTTAGTTGTCATTTTTGCAGCATTACGTGCATCTAATACATAAGTAATAGCACGTTGAGCAATTTGGTTATTAGGAACGCCGCCAAGTGAGTCGATTGATCCGGCAAATTTGTTATATTGGCGAGCGCGCATAGCTGTCATTGCTACGGCATCACATTTACCAGCTTTAAAATCATTATCTGCAACAGCCTCGTCCTGACGAGGAACTAAGTTAATTTCAGTACCCCAGCCTTTTGCAGCTAGAGCCCATTCTTCCATCATTTTATATGAGTCGCCTGCTTTTCCTAAGAGGTCGAATACACACACGGTACTCGCTGCTTGCGCTGAAGCAGAAAAACCAACAACAGAAGCGGCAGCCATAGCAAGTACGATTTTTTTCATTTTCTTCATCCTTCCACGGAACAGATTTTTTGTTTGAAGTTTCCTTTCAAACACAGATATTAATCATGTTTTTTAGAAAAAAATAGAGCTTTTACTCAAATATTTTTATCTCATTGAACCATTGTTTGTTCGATTTAAATTATTTATTAAAATGAAAAATCGCTAATTTTCCGTAAGTTATTTTTTATATTCACAATTTTCATACCCATATTCAGCTTTGAAATATCTGTAGGGTTTTTGTGATTAAAAAACAAACTACTCTCCAGTCAGCGTACATTCAAAATTTGTCCGTTCAATGGTGCATCGTGCGCGCTTGAGTACACTCATCATTGTCGCGTCATATACACCTTGTTTTGTTAAGCCAAGGCGACCTTCACGTAATATTTTCTGATATTTCAACTTATCTTCGGCTGAAAAATTTAATTTAATTTTAGGAGGAATACCGGTTTCTAACCGTTTTACCATTGCGAAGTTCTGTGGCAACTGTTTAATAAACCATTCACGAGACTTCATTCCAAAATTGGCCGGAAACTTATCACTTCTTGCAATTAAATCCCCTGTGACGTTCACCACAGGAAAAGTAAACATGGCTCCATTTGCTCCAATTCCCTTACCAATTTCTAACGGTTTATAAGCATAAGCAGGTGCAGCAATTGCCTCGACTTGGCCACTATTAAACTTTTTCACAAAATCGGTAATCTCAGAAGGAATAGGCTGGGCACCTACACTTTCAACTATAATTTTCTGGGCTGCGTCATATTGCAAAATGGCAAACTTAGTCCCACGTACTTTCTCAATTGAGTTGAGGTTTCTATCTCTTACAAATAAGTATGCTAGTCCAATCTGGACAATTCCAACCACCTCATAGTTTGTTCCATTTTGTGTGGTTAGCATGCGATGTTTATTACGTTGATCCAAAACGTAACTAATCGCCTTTTGAGCAATAGCATTACTTGTCACCCCGCCAATCGCATCAATCGAGCCTGCAAATTTATTGTAGTTTCGTGCTCGCATTGAAGTCATATAAGCTGCATCGCATTTACCCTCACGCAGCCTACGATCTACTAGAGCTTCATCTTGAAATGGAATTAATGTAATGTCCGCTTGCCAACTTTTTGCCGCAAGTGCCCATTCTTCCATCATTTTGTAGGATTCACCTGATTTACCCAATAAATCGAATACACATACGTTTTGCCCCGCGTGTGTTGTCCCCATAGCACAGCAAATAACTGCACTTACTATCCCCAATCTTTTTTTCATTTGACTTTCCTTAGTCTGGTTTTATTAGTTAGTAGCTCATTTATCAACCAAATTTTAAATTGTTTTTATTTTAGCCATATTTTTCTAAATGTGGCCTATCTTGCTCAAAATTTGGATATTTTCAGACGAATAGCTTTAATCGGGATCAGTGAAACCATGCAATCTCAGTATTTATAAACTAAAACTCCGAAAGTTTTGTCTTCATGATCAGTTCTCTTTAAAATACAGCATCCCTAACTCACCTCGATAAGACAAGATGATTCAATTTGACCAAGTTTCTTTACGCCGCGGTGGACGTGTTCTATTTCAAAAAGCGTCTATGCAATTACACCCAGGTTGGAAGATTGGTCTAACTGGGGTCAATGGTGCAGGTAAATCAACACTATTTGCAGCATTACTCGGTAGCTTAGGAGCAGATGAAGGCTCGCTTACTCGTCCTTCCGTATGGACTGTGGCTCATATGGCGCAAGAAGTTAAAGCCCTAGACATGCCTGCTATCGATTTTGTCCTTTCTGGAGATGAAGAATATTGGGATATTCAAAATAAACTTGCTCAACCAGAACAATTAACAGACTCGGATTTGGCTAAATTACATGGCCGTTTTGATGAAATTCATGGTTATTCTGCGCCATCTAAAGCAGCTCAGCTGATGGCTGGTTTAGGGTTTCTAGAACATCAATTACGTTTAAACGTTGCTAGTTTTTCTGGTGGATGGCGTATGCGTCTGAATTTGGCGCGTACATTGATGAGTCGTTCTGACTTACTCTTATTGGATGAGCCAACTAACCACTTAGATTTGGATGCAATTTTATGGTTAGAAGATTGGCTCAAAGCTTATGAAGGCACCCTCATTTTAATCTCGCATGACCGAGATTTCTTAGATGCAATTACAGACCATATTCTTCATATTGAGAATCAGGAACTTACGCTTTACACGGGTAACTACTCCACATTTGAGACCACTCGAAGTGAACGTTTAGCACAACAACAACAAGCTTTTGAAAAACAGCAAGAAGCACGTGCTCATTTACAAAAGTTCATTGATCGCTTTAAGGCTAAAGCCACTAAAGCTCGTCAGGCACAAAGTCGTATTAAGCAACTTGAACGCATGCAGCAACTTGCACCTGCTCATGTAGATACACCGTTTACTTTTAGTTTCCGTGAACCTACCAAAATGAGTTCACCGTTACTGACCTTAGAAAATGCCAGCATAGGTTATGGCGATAAAAAAATTGCTGAAAAAATTAAACTTCAAATTACGCCAAACTCGCGTATTGGTCTGCTTGGTATGAATGGTGCGGGTAAATCAACATTGATTAAAAGCTTGGTGGGTGATTTACCATTACTGGCAGGTGAACGTAAAGCTTCCGAGCTACTCAACATTGGTTACTTTGCGCAGCACCAAATGGACGCCTTAGATGGTCATGCCAGCCCAATGCTTCAACTCGCCCGGATAGCCGATAAACAAATTAGTGAAGCAACATTACGTTCTTTTTTAGGTAGTTTTGGCTTTAGTGGCGAACGCATGGATACTCCATGTGAAAGCTTCTCTGGGGGTGAGCGCGCTCGTTTGGCCTTAGCACTCATTGTATGGCAGCGCCCAAATGTTTTAATTCTGGATGAACCAACGAACCACTTAGACCTTGATATGCGTCATGCGCTTAGTATGGCCTTACAAGATTTTGAGGGTGCAGTTGTTCTGGTTTCTCACGAACGTCAACTTATTGCCAGCGTTTGTGATGAACTCCTTTTGGTACACGGTGGCAAATGTACCGAGTTTGAAGGTGATTTGCAGGATTATGCTAAATGGCTACGTGAAGCACGCCAGCAACAAATCAATGCTCAGACTGCTGTAGCACAAAATAATTCATCTTCTGCCGCTCCCGCTAAAGTCGATAAAGAAGCACAGCGTAAAGAAGCAGCTCGCCGTCGTGAACAAACTCGACCAATCCGTAAAAATATTGAAAAGGTTGAATCTCAAATTGAAAAGCTTCAGCCACGTCTTGCTCAAATCGAAGAAGCTTTAGCAGATACTTCACTATATGAAGCTAATCGTAAGGAAGATTTGCTTAAACTGATGAATGAGCAAACCGAACTCAAAGCTAAGCTTGAACAATATGAAGAGCAACTCTTAGAACTCATGATGGAACTTGAGGAAATGGAAGCCTCATTTGAAAACTAAATATCTTGGCCAGTATTCGTATATTTAAGTATCTGTACTGGCTTTTATTTTTTATTAGCTTATAAAAATATGAACGATCTCTAATAAAGTTTCATTCAGCTGTTAAATTTTTGAGATAGATTCAAATTTGATAACATATAAAACTTAAGCTACATCTTAAGGGTTGCCATACACAGATAATTTAACTAAATTCTGTAACTTCGTTTTTACCCTTCTTGAGTAGGTATTTAATTCGGGATCAGACAAACTGAATGAATTTTATTGATTTTATTACTAATTTTGAACAATTTTTACCTATTTTGATTCAGGAGTATGGTGCATGGGTTTATGCCATACTCTTTTTGATTATTTTTTCTGAAACCGCTTTTGTGTTTATGTTCTTTTTACCTGGAGATAGCTTACTTTTAACTGTAGGTGCACTGTGCTCGGTGGTTGAACTGATGCATCTTGGTTATATGATTACTCTGCTCACCGTTGCAGCAACATTAGGCTATATCGTCAATTATTCTATTGGCCGCCATTTTGGAAACCGTATTTTTGAAGCAAAATCACGTTTTATTAAAAAAGAATATTTGAATAAAACGAACCGCTATTTCTTGCAACATGGCGGTAAAACTATTCTTTTAGCACGTTTTATTCCTTTCGCACGTTCTTTTGCACCCCTCGCTGCCGGCTCAAGCAATATGAGCTATGGAAAATTTTTGATTTACAATGTGGCAGGAGCTATTTTGTGGATCTGTATCCTCTTAACGGCTGGCTACCTATTTGGCCATGCACTCATTCAGGTTACAGATTTTGTAGAAAATTAATAAGTTTGGTTAAATAAATTTGTATAGCCAAAAATAAAGGGAATGAATCAAACATTCCCTTTATTTGATTTAGATCAAAGTAACTTTATCTAAACTTTTTGTGGTTTTCATTACGAATATTTACCAGATTAATTGCTTCAGTTTTGGCTTGGTCCAATTGTCCCTTATCAACAAAAACCGTAACCCGATCAATTTCAGCAACCAACTGATCTAAACCCGCTTGGTACTCTTTTACCTGTACATTTTCAGGGGGTAAACCTTCCAACTTATGAGGTAAAGATAATTTTGAAGATAATGCTGCCTGACGCATAATCACAAGCTGCTGTTTAGCGTTATCGATATCTTTTGCTTCAGCAAAGGCTTTAGTGCTCTTCGCTAAAGTTTTCATGTCGGCTTCCAAGTCTGCTGCAAATGCAGAATGACTCACTAAAGCCGCACATGAAATCAGCATACTTGCTAGAATTTTTTGACTCATCATCTTCTCTCCCTAGACTGATTTAGAATCTTGCTATCAATTAAGCATCAATATCCGCATTTAATGCATTTTCTTCAATAAAGGCACGACGTGGTTCAACATCATCGCCCATTAAGCATGAGAACATGCGATCAGCTTCAATTGCATCATCAATAGTCACCTGTAACATATTACGGTTTTCAGGGTCCATTGTGGTTTCCCAAAGCTGCTCAGCATTCATCTCGCCCAGACCTTTATAGCGCTGGATCATCATTCCACGGCGTGAATCTTGCAGAATGTGCTGCCATACCTGATGGAAATTAGCGACTTGAATACGACGATCACCTTTTTGTAAGTATGCGCCATCTTCAATTAACTTGAACCAACTCTTCGAGTTCTTCAATAAACGAGCATATTCCGCAGAATTCAATAAACCTGCGTCAAGTAAGTAAGCATGTGGCAAGTTATGAACATATACAGTTACACGTGGCCAGTAATGCGCAGATTTCTCGCCTTGAGCATTCTCGCGTTCAAATGTTTCAAGCGTAATTTCAGGGCGCAAACTTGGCTGTAGTCTTTGTACAGCTTCACGTACTTGATCCGCCCATTGTTGTACATAAGCTTGATCATGGTTTTGATCTGCTTTAAATGCATCGACTTCGAGTAATGCATCCAGTAAGCTTGCTGGATAACGTAACGTTAAGCGTTGTAAGCTCTTTTGTGAAACTTGATAGTCTTGAATTACTTTTGCCAGCGCTTCACCTGTAATTGCAGGCGCATCAGCACTAATATGTAAAGCAAGCTCATCAATCGCATTTGAAATCAAGTAAGTTTCTAATGCGTCGTTATCTTTAATATATTGCTCTTGCTTACCCTTTTTGAGTTTATATAAAGGTGGCTGTGCAATATAAATATGACCACGTTCCACCAACTCCGGCATTTGACGGAAGAAGAATGTTAATAACAATGTACGAATGTGCGAACCATCGACATCGGCATCGGTCATAATAATAATTTTATGATAACGAAGCTTGTCAGGGTTATATTCTTCACGGCCAATACCACAGCCAAGTGCTGTAATTAATGTACCCACTTCCTGACTAGAGATCATTTTGTCAAAGCGCGCACGCTCAACGTTCAGGATCTTACCTTTTAAAGGTAGAATAGCCTGCATTTTACGGTTACGGCCTTGTTTGGCACTACCACCCGCAGAGTCACCCTCGACAAGATATAATTCAGAAAGCGCTGGGTCTTTTTCCTGACAGTCAGCCAATTTACCAGGCAAACCTGCAATATCTAATGCACTCTTACGGCGTGTCATTTCACGTGCTTTACGTGCAGCATCACGTGCGCGTGCAGCATCAATAATCTTGCCTGCAATTGATTTTGCAGCTTGTGGATTCTCAAGTAAGTAAGCAGAGAACTCTTTGTTCATTGCTTGCTCTACCGCTGGTTTTACCTCACTTGATACCAATTTTTCTTTTGTCTGAGACGAGAATTTCGGATCAGGAACCTTAACGGAAATGATAGCTGTTAAACCTTCACGCGCATCATCACCAGTCACATTCACTTTTTCTTTCTTGAGAATATTTTCATTTTCAAGATACTGGTTTAAGCCACGTGTTAAAGCTGCGCGGAAACCTGCTAAGTGCGTACCACCATCTTTTTGTGGAATGTTGTTTGTGAAACAGCGAACATTTTCTTGGTAACTATCGTTCCATTGCAATGCAACTTCTACAGCAATGCCGTTGTCAGCATCGGCTGTGAAATGGAAGATTTCGTTGAGATGGTTTTTACCTTCGTTGATGTATTTTACAAACTCAGATAAACCGCCTTCATAGTCATAGACATGCTCAAGGTTAATACGTTCATCACGTAAAACGATACGTACACCAGCATTCAAGAAAGAAAGCTCACGTAAACGGCGTGCTAGAATTTCAACATTAAAAATGGTTTGACTGAATGTTTCTGCACTTGGCCAAAAACGTACAGTTGTTCCGGTATTATCCGTTTCACCAATCACACGCAATGGATATTGCGGATCGCCATGATGATATTCTTGCTCATGGATTTGACCAGCACGGTAAATTGTTAGATGCAATTTACTTGAAAGTGCGTTAACAACGGAAACACCTACGCCGTGTAAGCCACCTGAAACTTTATAGCTATTATCGTCAAACTTACCGCCTGCATGCAGAATCGTTAAAATTACTTCTGCAGCAGAAACCCCTTCTTCAGGGTGAATATCGGTCGGAATACCGCGGCCATTATCTGAAACACTGACCGATTCATCCTCGTGAATCGTGACAATAATTTCATCGCAGTGGCCAGCTAAAGCTTCGTCGATTGCATTATCGACAACCTCAAACACCATATGGTGTAAACCGGTACCGTCGTCTGTATCCCCAATATACATACCCGGACGTTTACGAACTGCATCTAATCCACGTAATACTTTAATACTAGAGGAATCATAAGCCTTTTCATTGGTTTGTTCTGTTTGAGAGGCTGATTGAGACTCTGAACTCATGGTTTCTCCCTAGCAAATATAGGTTTATTCAAAGATGGGTAACATCAAAAAATTATGGCGCAGCAAGACTAACTTGACCGGATTCAACACTGAATAATTGATATGAAATAGACAGATCATGTAAATGTTTTTTTACCGATGCATGATCTAAAGTTGTCATAAAAACCTGGCTACCAAGTTGGCTTAATCGTTCAATTAAACGTTGTTGTGCGGTTAAGTCTAATTCTGCTGTCAGATCATCTAATAATACCACAGTTTCCTTATTACTCGCATGCAACATTGCAATTTGTGACAGTTTTAAGGCAATAATCAAGAGTTTTTTCTGACCTCTTGATAAAACATCATCAGCATGTCCAAATGGCGTTTTTAAGCGCAAATCTGCCCGATGCGGACCATACTCGGTATAACGTCTCTCGATGTCTTTTTGATGCTGATTCAGCAAGTCTTGCATAAGCCCCTGCTCTGTATGAAAACCTGGGCTATATTCCAGCTCAATCTCCAAATCAGGCAGTAATTGGCTTAAGTCATTTTGGAAATAAACATTCCATTGCTCGACAATACTTAAACGCTGTGAGTGCAAAATCTCGCCATAATCACTCAACATTTTGTTCCACGGTTCTAAATCAGCTAATGAAAGATTACGCCGTGTTTTGAGTAAGGTATTACGCTGCTTTAGCGCACGAGAGTAATATTGCCACGCAAAATAAAATTCAGGTTCCACGTGGAACATAAGCCAATCTAAAAGTTGTCTTCTTGGCTTGGCACCATGATCAATAATATCCGTACTTTGTGGATCAATATGCTGTAAAGGAAGTAACTTTGCGAGCTGACCTTGAGTCGCAACGGTATCGCCATTCACTTTCATGAGTTGCTCACCAGAAGCGAGTTTTTGCATACCAATTTTTTCAGTTGCTGACTGAGCAAATACAATCGCGTCGTCAGCTTCATATTGAATATAATTTTTGGGTATATGTGTACGGAATGAGCGACCTGTTGCAAGCAAATGGATCGCTTCTAAAATTGATGTTTTACCCGAACCGTTTGCGCCATAAAAGACATTAAACGGTTGCAACCCATGGAGTGCAACCGTTTTTAAATTACGCACACGTTCAATATTTAAGCGCGTAAGATGCATATAGTTAAACCAGATTAAACACGCATCGGCATAACCACATAGGTCTGGTCAGGATGAGCCGGATCTTGAACCAATACAGACTGATTCGCCTCAGTCATGCTCATATTTACATCATCACCATCTAATACACCCAACACATCGAGTAGGTATTGAGCATTAAATGACATTTCTAATGGGGCACTTTGATATTGGATCGCTAAATCTTCAATTGCTTCATCTTGTTCAGGGTTATTTGCACGAAGCTGTAAAGAATCCTGATTGAAGTTTAGGAAAACACCACGCAATTTTTCATTACTTAAAATTGCTACACGTTGTAATGATTGTTTAAATACATCATGACCAATCAAAACATGTTTATCACCACCACGTGGAATAACACGGCGATAATCAGGGAATTTCCCATCAATCAATTTAGTTGTAAAACGAACTGTAATATCACCTTGTTCTTTATCACGGCTTGGCGTATTAATCGTTACATTTAATAATTCACGGCCAATAAGCAAAGTGAGCTGTTCATCTTCAATGCTGAGTAAACGTTGTAATTCACCCACAGCTTTACGAGGCACAATCGCTTGTACCAACTGAGATGAAGTAGAGGAAGCCAAAATTTCACAAAGTGCTAAACGGTGACCATCAGTTGTTACTGCACGCAATTGATTTTCATCAATTTCTAATAAAGTACCAGTGAGGTAAAAACGTACGTCTTGTACAGCCATTGCAAAAGCAGTTTTTTCAAATAAACGCTTTAATTCACGTTGAGTCACCTGTACTTGCGTACCTTGACTATTCTCAGTGGTTAACAATGGATAATCTTCAGCCGGTAGTGTACCTAGCACAAAACGGCTATTACCAGACTTTAAAATACATCTTTGATCTTCAGTAATTTGTAAATCAATCAATGCAGCTGTAGGCAAAGATTTACAAATTTCCATCAATTTACGAGCAGGAACAGTTGTCTCGCCTGCCTCAAGGCACGCCCCTTCTGATAAAGCGGTGCTCGCTACGAGTTCAACTTCTAAATCGGAACCCGTAATAGTGAGCGCTTGAGCATTAGTCTGAATTTTGACGTTTGAAAGAATATTCAAGGTATGACGACGTTCTACCGCACCGACCACATGCGATAAAACATTGAGTAAACTTTCTTTAGCGATTTTCAAACGCACGATTCATTCCTCTAGCAACTTGGAGCAAACATTTCATTTTTTAGCTGTGTACTATGCTGCACTTACGTAGACTTTGCAACAACGTCTTATTATTTCATTAACTTTGAAGCAAACGTAATAAGTTCTTATAATCTTCATCAAAGATTGGGTCTTCTTCCCGTAAACTAACGACTTTTTCACAAGCATGCATCACTGTACTGTGATCACGCCCACCAAAAGCCATTCCAATTTCAGGAAAACTATCTCCCGTTAATTCACGGGCAAGCCCCATCGCCAACTGACGTGGTCGAGCATAAATTCGGGTACGCTTTGGACCTACCAGCTCTTTTAATGGAATTCGGAAATATTCACTCACTACACGCTGGATATTTTCTACACTAATTGTACGAGCACGGATCGCTAAAACATCTTTTAAAGATTCCCGTACGACATCAAGGTCAATTGGAGCACCTTTAAAACGTGAAATTGCGACAACTTTATTCAGTGCGCCCTCAAGTTCACGTACGTTCGCTACGACTTGTTGGGCAATAAACAACGCACAGTTTCTAGGTAAATCAACGCCACTATTTTCAGCTTTTTTAAGCAGAATTTCGATTCGAGTTTCAATATCAGGTGGTTCAACACCTACTGATAGCCCCCAGGAAAAACGAGAAACCAAACGAGGATCAAGTTCTGTTAATTCTTTAGGATATCGATCTGACGTTAAAATAATTTGTTTGGATTCATCAAGTAAGGCATTAAATGTATAGAAGAATTCAACGAGGCTTGCTTCTTTTCCTGCCAAAAGATGAATATCATCTACTAATAACAAGTCTAAAGAACGGCAATTTTTCTTAAACTCTTCTACCTTTCCTTTTTGTAATGAGCTCACAAAATCTTGTACAAAACTTTCTGAAGTCATATACATGACTCTTGCATTCGGCTTCGCTTGCAGTAAGGCATTACCAACTGCTTGCATTAAGTGAGTCTTACCAAGACCTGTCGGGCCATATAAAAACAAAGGGTTATGTTGAGAAGCACCTAACTGTGTTAATACTTTTCTACAGGTTTCTGCTGCCATTTGGTTAGAACGGCCTTCAACAAATAGTGAAAAAGTAAATTGTGGATTTAATAGTTTCTTTTTTGAACTCTTAGAACTAACCGCAGTATTAGCAACAGGTTCCGGTTCTCTTTTAACCTTAGCAGGTTGAGGTATAGGGGCAGTTTGTAAAGCTGCTGTAGTTGTTGCAGGCTGTTCACTAGAGGACAAAATACTACCAGGACGAGAATCTACCAAGATTTCAACCTGACGCACCCGCCCTTCTGACAATTGTTCAGCCAATATAGAAATTAACTCTAAATGATTCTCTTGAATATAACGCGTCCAATAAGGATTAGGAGCATAGAGACGTAGTATCCCCTCTACTTCTTCAGCTACTAAAGGGCGAATCCACATCGCAAAGACGTTATCAGAGAGCTCTTGTCGCAAGCGAGTTAAGCAGTCTGTCCAAAGCATGTGTATCCCCTATGTCTGCGTTTTAAATTCAAATCATTTAAAGATTAACCCTTCCTGATGAGAAGGGGTCGCCATTCTACCCAAGTTATCCACATCTGTCATGACGATTTCGTTTGATTTTGCCTAAAAAGAAATCTCTTGTGAATAAATTTAAATTCAAAATCAATTGTGAATAACTTTTTGTACATCCTGTGGATAAATTATCACATAAACTTATCCACAATCCATAAAGACAATAAAAACAGAGTTATCAACAGTTCAAATATATGTTTTTTAAATTTAAAACTGTGAAATCCACAAGAAAAGTCCACACTAATAAGAATAAATTTAAATTTTAAAATTTGAATTTATTTAATAGGGCTGATCCAAATTGTGGATAACTAAAAAATATGAATTTAAATTCAAATATATCAAATCAAAACCAACTTCACATCAAGGTTTGTTGATAAGTATGTAAATAAGAAGTGTATATCTTAAAAGTCTTAATAAAAATAAACAATTACTTTGTGCATAACTTTTAAATAAGAAAAATAGGCTAAATATAAAGAGAAGATAAAAAGTTAAAAATTTGACTTAAATACAAAACTTTCACGGTTTTTCATTGACAGCGTAAACATTGCACAATAAAATCGCGGACCTTTATAGAAAGATCATTTTTGGGAGTTTCGATATGAAACGTACTTTCCAACCATCTGAATTAAAGCGTAAGCGCGTTCATGGTTTCCGTGCTCGTATGGCAACTAAAGCTGGTCGTCAAGTATTAGCTCGTCGTCGTGCAAAAGGTCGTCATAGCTTAACTGTTTAATACTGTTACGCTGACCAGACTTGGGTGTGATGGCACTTTACAGTTTTAGCACAGATCTTCGTATACGCTGTGCTGCAGATTATAAAAGTGTATTTGATGGTGCGCTTTTTAAAGTGCATCAACCCCATTTTTTATTTCTTGCAAAATTAACCGAACAGCCTAACAGCCGTTTGGGTATTGTTGTTGCTAAGAAAAAAGTGCGTCGTGCGCATGAAAGAAATCGAATAAAACGTCTTGCTCGTGAGAGCTTTCGTCTACATCAGCCGAAATTTGGGTCAGACATAGATGTTGTTGTGATGCCTAAAGTTGGTATAGAAACGATTACGAATGCTGAGCTATATCAACAATTAGATTTTGCTTGGCAAAAATTACAACGCTTAGCGAAAAAACATTCTAAAGTTGTCCCAACCTCGCAGAATTAAGAGATGACCAATGGTTCGTATTTTGCGTTGGTTCATTCGACTGTATCAAATTGCGATTAGTCCGCTTCTTGGACCCCGTTGTCGTTATATCCCAACTTGTTCCCAATATGCGCTAGAAGCATTACAAACTCATGGTGCAATCAAAGGCGTTTGGTTATCTTCTAAACGTATTTGTCGTTGTCATCCGTGGGGAGGCTCTGGATACGATCCGGTACCGCCTAAAGCAATTCGTTTTATTTCGTTTCATCAAATAGATTCTCAAACGCATCATGTTGCTGTACCCTTTCGTGATCGTTTAATGAAGCAAAATCTCTCTAACCATTTGGGGTAATAGATATGCAACAATGGGCCAGGTTTGCAATTCTCGGGGCCATGTTTGTCACCGCATATTTGCTCATTTTGGCTTGGCAAAAAGATTATGGAAATGCTGCAACTGCACCGCAACAACAAGCGGCGGCTGTAAGTTCACATGAAGTATCTGCTGATTTGCCAAATGCTAAAACTGCAACAGTGGCTTCCGATGTGCCACAAGCAAATATTGCGCAGTCACAAACCACAGATGCAACTGCACCTGTGAATCAACAGCTTATTTCAGTACAAACTGACCTTTATCATCTTTGGATCAATCCAAAAGGTGGTGATATTGTTCGTATTGAATTACTCTCTCACGACAAGAGCAAAGACAGTAATCAACCATTTGTTATGCTTGAAAATGATGCCAAGCGTACTTATGTTGCTCAGTCTGGCTTAATTGGTTTGAATGGACCAGATAGCAGTCGTGGTGGTCGCCCATTATATGCTGTTGAAAAAACATCATATACTTTAGCTGATGCTAAAGGGGTACAAGATCAAAGTGGACATTCTGAGAAAGTTTTAACAGTTCCTATGGTGTTTAAGACACCAGAAGGCGTTGAAATTATTAAAACTTTTACATTTACTCAAGGTCAATATCCAATTGTTGTCAAACATCAAGTTGTTAACCGTAGCCAACAAAACTGGCAAGGTCAGATGTTTGGACAGTTGAAACGTGATAATTCGGAAGATCCAGGTAAGTCTTCTCAGGGTATTTTCACTTTAGGTACGTTCTTAGGTGGTGCATGGGGTACTCCGGATGCTCACTACAACAAACTTAAGTTTGCGAATTTCTCTGAAGAAAAACTCAATACCGAAGCTAAAGGCGGTTGGGTTGCAATGGTTCAGCACTACTTTGTAAGTGCTTGGATTCCAGGAAACCTTAAACTGACTCAAGCAAATGGTCAGCCTTATGTCGCTAAACTTGAATCTCGTCAGTCTGCGGATCATATGAATATTATTGGCTTTACTTCGCCAGTAATTAATGTTCCGGCGGGTACTTCAATGGAAGTCGATGCGAAGCTTTATTCAGGTCCAAAAGTACAATCTGAATTAAAAGATTTAGCGGTAGGTTTAAACCAGACTGTTGACTATGGTTGGTTATGGCCAATTGCGAAGTTATTGTTCCTAGGTCTTCAATTCTTCCATAGCATTGTAGGCAACTGGGGATGGTCAATTATCTTACTTACCATTATGGTGAAGATGATTTTATGGCCTTTATCTTCAAAAAGTTATCGTTCTATGGCGAAAATGCGTGTGATTGCACCAGAAATGCAACGCATGAAAGAAGAATTCGGTGAAGACCGTATGCGCTTCTCGCAAGAAATGATGGCGCTTTACAAACGTGAACAAGTTAACCCGCTTTCTGGTTGTTTACCGTTATTGCTACAAATGCCAATTTTCCTTGCTTTGTACTGGGTACTCATGGAAAGTGTGGAATTACGTCATGCACCGTGGTTAGGCTGGATTCAAGACTTGTCTGCGATGGATCCATGGTTCATCTTGCCATTAATTATGGGTGCGACAATGTTTGCTCAGCAAATGTTGAACCCGCAACCAGCTGATCCAATGCAAGCGAAAGTATTCCGCATTATGCCGATTATGTTTACGGTATTTATGTTGTTCTTCCCTGCGGGTCTTGTGTTGTACTGGATTGTGAACAACAGTATTACAATCTTACAGCAATGGTTTATTAACAAGAGTGTTGAGAAAAGTCGTATCAGTAAAGCTGAATCGGCATCTTAATCCTTGAACTTTTGCTGAATCAATCCGCTTAAGATGGTAATCTTAGGCGGATTTTTCTTTGGCTGTATTTTAGGTTTTTAGGTGAATAATATGCATAGTCAAACCACAATTGCCGCAATTGCAACGCCACCAGGGCGTGGTGGAGTGGGCGTGATTCGCTTATCGGGACCTAAGGCTTATGATATTGCTCAAAAACTGACGCAAAAAAACTTACCTGAAGCTCGGATGGCGGGTTTCCGTAAGTTTTATGATGCTGATGGAAGTATTATGGATGAAGGCATTGTCTTGTGCTTTCCAAATCCACATTCTTTTACCGGTGAAGATGTTGTAGAACTTCAAGGCCACGGTGGCCCTGTCATTCAAAATGCCTTACTTGGCCGTTTATTTGAGCTTGGGGCAATTGCTGCAAAAGCTGGGGAGTTCTCCATGCGAGCTTTTGAAAATGGCAAAATGGACTTGGTACAAGCTGAAGCAATTGCCGATTTGATTGATGCGACCTCTCAAGCTGCGGCTCGTTCGGCAGTCCGTTCTTTACAAGGCGCTTTTTCAACAAAAATTAATACAGTTTTAGAAAAACTGATTCATTTACGTCTGCACGTAGAAGCTGCGATTGATTTTCCAGAAGAAGAAATTGATTTTTTGGCTGATGGCAAAATTTTAGCTTTGTTGGAAGATGTTCAACAATCTGTACATGCTGTTCAAACCTCTGCACGACAAGGGCAATTACTCCGTGAAGGTCTACAGGTTGTTATTGCGGGTAAACCAAATGCAGGTAAGTCGAGCTTGTTGAATGCACTTGCTGGTGTTGAGCGTGCAATTGTGACTGATATTGCTGGTACAACTCGTGATGTTTTACATGAAAAAATTAGCTTAAATGGTTTACCAATCACCTTAACGGATACTGCGGGTCTTCGTGAAACGGGAGATGTAGTCGAGAAAGAAGGCATTCGTCGTGCAATCAAAGAAATTGAGCAGGCCGATTTGTTGTTATTGGTCTACGATTTAAATCAAGGCGATGACCCCTTAAAACTGGCTCAAGAATACTTTGCTGAACATATTGAACCGCGTCGTCTCATGTTAATTGGCAATAAATGTGATTTAACTGGTCAATCTGCCGAAATAAGCGATTATCAAGGGTTCCGTCATATCACAGTTTCAGCAAAACAAGAGATGGGCGTACAAGGCCTCGTAGATGCGATTACAGCGTATGCAGGATTTCACCCTGAGGAAGATACATTTATTGCGAGAACACGTCATTTAGACGCAATGAAGCGCACTCAGCTCTATTTGGCAGAGGCACGTGAGCAACTTGTTGTATTTAACGCAGGTGAACTCGTTGCTGAATCACTTCGTCTTGCTCAAAATGCTTTAGGTGAAATTACGGGTGACTTTAGTGCCGATGACCTATTAGGCAAAATCTTTGGTTCGTTCTGTATCGGAAAATAATAAAAAACTGGATGATGTAGAGTGCTATGTCATCCAGTACTTTTCTCAGCCGTATCTCTTTAAAACTTTTAAAAATTCATCTAGCTCATTTTGATCGACTTCTGCGCCTTTAAGTACGTGATGATGTAAGTGCTGTTCCATTAATTCACTCATCAAACCGTTTATTGCACCTTTTATGGCTGCAACTTGCTGCAAAATATCTATACATGAAGATTCTGGTTGTTCTATCGCATTTTCAATGCTGTTGATTTGCCCTTTTAGTCGTTTTACACGATTAACAATTTTTTTATCCTGACCAATGTGACTCATCTGTTTTCTCTTGTACAATTTAATATACTGGTAGGGAGTATATTGGGTTTAAATTTTATGCAGGATTATAGTGTATCACGTCATCATCAACATCAGTTTGATGAAGGAAATCCACTTGCACAAAAACGTATTTTGATTGCAACCATTTTAACGGCGTCCATGATGGTACTGGAAGTATTTGGTGGGTGGTTCTTCAATTCAATGGCCCTATTGGCCGATGGTTGGCATATGAGTTCACATATGTTGGCCCTTGGTTTAGCCTACTTTGCCTATCGTGCAGCCCGTCATTATTCCAATGATCATCGTTTTAGCTTTGGAACTTGGAAAATTGAGATTTTAGCCGGCTATAGCAGCGCAATTTTGCTGATGGTTGTGGCTATTTTTATGGCTTTTCAGTCAGTTCAACGTTTATTTAACCCGGTTGAAATTTTTTATAATGAAGCTATTCCAATTGCAATTTTAGGTTTGGTCATTAACTTGATTTGTGCTTGGTTACTTCATGATGATGGTCACCATCACCATCACCATCACCATCACCATCACCATCATGAGCATCATCACCATGATTTAAACCAAAAAGCTGCATTTTTACATGTGGTTGCAGATGCAGTGACTTCTGTTTTTGCAATTATAGCGCTTTTCGCAGGTAAATATTTTGGATGGGATTTTTTAGATGCACTTTTAGGAATTTTAGGGGCTATTTTAGTTGCAAAGTGGTCTTTTGGCTTAATGAAAGAAACAGGTAAAACCCTTCTAGATGCTGAAATGGACCATCCTGTAGTTGATGAAATTCGGGAAGTAATAGCTGAATTTCCGAAACATGTGGAAATTACAGATATTCATGTCTGGAAAGTCGCAAAAGGTAAATTTTCTTGTATTTTGGCACTTGAAACTGACGATATCTCTTTAAATGCAGACCAGATTCGTGATGCTTTATCGATTCATGATGAAATTGTGCATATTTCAGTAGAAATTAATACCTTAAAACCTGTTTATGTTCCACGTGAAACATTGGCATAACTGAGTAGAAGTTTGGTTATAACTCGGTAATCAGTTCTGTTTTCACTAACGGAACTGATTAAAATGTTCTTCTCTCCTGCCTCCGAGTCGGTTTTATGATTAAAAAATTAGGAATATTGGCGTTATTTAGTTTAACTACAAGTTTGAGTTTCGCTAATGTAGATACTGTTCGGGAAAATATTAAAAAACAATATCCTAATTTGAAAATTAGTAATATTCAGAAAACCGAAATGCCCGGACTATATAGTGCTAATCTGGACCAGCAAATTATTTATCTTGGTGAAGATGGGCAGCACATGTTTGTAGGCTCTATGATTCGGTTAAAAGACCAAAAGAACTTAACTAAAGATCTGGTTTTAGGACAGAACTCAATTGATTGGAAACAGTTGCCTTTAAAAGATGCCATTAAAACAGTCAAAGGTAATGGTCAGCATGTTTTAGCAGTATTTTCTGATCCAAATTGCCCTTATTGTAAGCAGCTTGAACCTGAACTCGACAAGCTTAAAGATGTCACTATTTACACTTTTATCTATCCTTTAAAACCTCAGTCTATTGTGGTTTCTAGACAAGTTTGGTGTGCACCGAATCAATCATATTCATGGAAAAAATTAATTGAGCAAGGTGTTAAACCAACGGTTGCGAGCTGTACAAACCCGATTGACCGTAACTTGGAATTAGGGAAAAAATTAGGTTTTAATGGCACACCTACTCTCATTTTTGCTAACGGATTTAAACTCGTCGGAGCGCGATCTGCCGAAGAAATTCAGGCAGTTTGGAAAGAGTTAGGTTTATAAAATGACTTAAAAAAAGCACCGTTCGGTGCTTTTTTTAAAATTAAATTTACTACTTAGCTTTTTCGTGCAATTAGGTTATAGATAAAGAGAATAATGACGGCACCAATGACAGAAGCAATAAAGCCCGCCGCTGAATTTTCTCCATAAAGACCAAGTAAGCGACCGCCATAAGTGGCTAGAAGTGAACCTGCAATACCAATTAAAGTAGTAACAATAAAACCTGCTTTATCATCACCTGGGTGTAAAGCACGAGCGATTAAGCCAGCGAAGAAACCAACCACAATAGCAACAATAAGTGACCACATATTTGTTCTCCAGTTGTTTTTTTGATGAAGTTAATGATTTTGCTTCATATTCTATCGTGCGGTAGAGTGATCTGTTTTGTCTGTAGCAGATTGCGACTTTTTGTGTCTTTTTTGTTCAAAGCTCAGCCTTTATATAAAAAAATAGCACCTTGCGGTGCCATTTTTATAAAATTTATAGGCCAATTTCACCAATAAATGGTAAGTGACGATATTTCTGGTCGTAGTCTAAGCCATAACCAACAATAAATTTATCTTCAACTTCAAAACCTAAAAATTTAACTTCTAAATCAATTTCACGGCGAGATGGTTTACTCACTAATGTGCACAATTGAATTGAATTTGGTTCGCGAGTTTGCAACATTTCCACGACTTTGCTTAAAGTGTTGCCTGAGTCGATAATGTCTTCAACCACCAATACATCTTTACCGCGAATTTCACCGTCAAGATCTTTTAAGATTTTGACATCTCGACTTGAAGTCGTACCGCCGCCATAGCTAGACACTGTCATAAAGTCGAGTTCATGTGGTTTGGTAATCGTACGGCATAAGTCTGCCATGAAAATAACAGAACCACGAAGTAGACCAATCAGAACCAATTCTTTGTCACTATTTGCATAGTGAGAATTGATTTGCTCGCCGAGCTCTTTGACTTTTGCTTGAATTTCTTCGGTTGAAATCATGATGCTCATTGCAACAGTCATGGCAGATTCCTACAAGATATAAAAGAAAAAATAAAAAAGGTGTTGACCAGCAACACCTCGAAAATCTGAGTTAATGGTAAAATTTTAAAGCAAAATGACGTTTCATGCACCCTTTGATGGCTGTGAAATTTTATCATTTTGCGGAATATGTCGATCACGCTTTAACGCAATAGCACATATTCCAAATAATAACAAAAACTTAACAATGCCTTTTTTATTTGGCTGTTTCTTTTTGATAAACACGGTTTCCATAAATATAAGTCGCCTCAATATTACGGTCATCACCTAAAGTGAATAATGCAAACAGTGAATCTTCAACAGATTTAGATTTAGACTGGCGAAGTTCCTGTAATGCTGTTGGCTTTAAGTTTAGTACCACAAAGTCTGCTTCTTTACCGACGTTGAAGTTGCCTAACTGATCCTGCAAATCGAGTGCTTTTGCTCCGCCTAGGGTTGCATGATAAAGCGCTTCATAAGCTGAGAGTTTATCACCTTGTAACTGCTGAACCTTATAAGCCTCGTTAACAGTTTGTAGTAAGCTAAACGATGTGCCAGCCCCAATATCTGTCCCTAAGCCTACTTTCACTTGTTTTTCCCAAGTTTTTTTCAATGGAAATAAACCACTGCCTAAGAACAGGTTTGAAGTTGGGCAAAATGCGATAGCCGATTGTGTATCATGCATACATTGCCATTCTTCATCTTCTAAATGAACACAGTGAGCAAAAACGGAACGTTTACCAGTCAGACCATAATGTTGATAAACATCTAAGTAGCCTGCTTGTTCCGGGAATAAAGATTTCACCCAAGCAATTTCATCTTTATTTTCACTTAAATGCGTATGGACATACACATCCGGAAATTCTTGTTTTAACTGCCCTGCTCTTTCTAATTGCTCAGGTGTAGAAGTCGGCGCAAATCGTGGCGTAATTGCATACAGAGCACGGCCTTTACCATGCCATTTTTCAATGAGCGCTTTAGTGTCGCTGTAAGCCGTTTCTGGCGTGTCACACAGCGCTTCCGGAGCATTACGGTCCATAAGTACCTTGCCAGCAATTAAACGCATCTGAACGCGCTCTGCGGCTTCAAATAAGGCATCAACAGACTCGGGATGAACTGTACAGAAAACGAGGGCCGTGGTTGTACCGTGTTTTAAGAGTTCCTGAACAAAGAACTGGGCAATTTCGCTTGCATATGTTTTGTCTTGAAACTGGATTTCAGTTGGGAAAGTATAAGTATTAAGCCAGCTTAAAAGTTGTTCGCCGTAAGCTCCCACCATTTCGGTTTGCGGAAAGTGAATATGCGTATCAATAAAGCCAGGTACAATCAATTGTTCTGGATAATGTTGAATCTCAACTCCAGCAGGTAGATGCTGTTGAGCGTCTTCCCATGCACCAAACCATTTGATTTTTCCATGTTCACTAATCAATACACCATCTTCCAAATAACGTATTTGATTTGGAATATCAGTTGGCTCAGAGACAGTTTGTTGAATATCTAAAAAACGACCACGCACAACGGTGGTATTTGCGATCAATGACATGGAAAGCCTATATATTTTCACTTTTTTCGATTGATTGTACCCCAGTTAGTCAAGATTTAAACGGTATAACGTTTACTTAGTCCCCATTCAGCCAAAATCCGTCGATAAGTCGTTGATGAACGGTCTGCTTCAAAATGTGCTTCCATCATTAGATCAAGCGGCAGTTCTTCTGGCTTTTGTGATTCGACCATATCTTGGTCTTCGGCAAAAATTTGCGCATTAAATGCATATACCTTTTCTAAATCACCTGTTTGGTCAAAGTTACGTGTGAGTGGAACAAATAAGCGGGTTTTATTACTTGAGATAGGACAACAGGCATTTAAAATTTTTAAGATCCCATCTTCTGGAAAATCGACAGTAAGCACGGCAGAAAATGGCGGATAAACCTCAAAAGTACGCTTCCACAAAAAGCCTTCTGGTTCGAGATGTTTCAGTTCATGCGGATAATTACTGACATTGCTGATATAGACCGTTTTTAAGCCATAATTGGTACGTTCAGTGTGATATTTAGGGACGATGGGATTATCACGATTCGCAAAGGCGTTGTGATGCACCCATGCAAAATGAGCGACATCGATAAACCCTTCAAGCTGACGACCACTAGAACCACCAATATCTACAAAAGGTGGCAAAATCGCTTGATGTTCTGCATCATCCCAAGTATCTAATACAGGAATATTGGCTTGAGTAACATCACGACCATGAATACTGGTCCAAATGAGGCCGTATCTTTGCACAACCGGAAATTTGGTTAGAGAAAAACGATCAGAAATTTTAGTTAGTTCGGGCTGAGCTGGTATTTGAGTACATTTCCCTTCAGTGTTAGAGCGTAGACCATGATAAGGACACACAATCTCCTCACCATCGACCCAACCTTTGGTTAAAGGCACGCCACGATGTGGACAAATATCTCGGGCCAGATGAATTTCACCACTTTCTGTCTTGTAGAGTGCCATATTGACGTCTAGTAGTGTGACTCTTTGAGGTGCATTAGAGACATCTTGAATACGTGCGACGGGATACCAATGGCTCGATAAAATTTCCCAATCTTTTGCTTCAAAACTGCTGTTACACGGCATGGCAAGGGGAGTTAAAGTTGGAATCGCATTCATGGCATTACTCCTTAAAAAAATTAGGGCTCTGACGAGCCCCTAAAATCTAGGCTTTTTTCTTTTTTGGAGATGCAAAGAGCTTGCCAATATTGAATTTTAAGAAAGTAAACCAGAATAAAAAAATTAAAATACATAGAGTTAAATCATTATATTTTTGAATTTTTGTTCTAATTTAGCTTTAAAAGCGAACATTGATTATTCGCTATATATTTAAAATGCACTGATTGACTGCGTCGAAGGCACAATAAAAAAGCACCTAAACAGTGCTTTTTTAAATCTCTATTCACTTATTACTCGACAAAATAATGTGCTGCAAAGTGGGCATCATTACCAATGATGTCATAACAATCTTCACGAATAGACATGCCTGCACATTGATGTCCAACCATCCATAAACCAAGAGTAGGTAGTTGTCCTGAAAATAATGGGGTATCTACCCATTTCTGTACGACATAACCATATTTGTCATAGTCATCAAAATAAAAGCTACCAGAAGCCGCGCCTTGGTCATGGCCGTCTTGTAAAACCCGAATATTGGCCCCTTCCCTTGCTAAAATCGGCTTTTTCACCCATTTACCGGACAAAGCTTGTTGCGGGTCATAGGTATGGGTTTCAACCAATAATGGATGGTTTGGATAACGCTTCCAAAGCTCAACCAAAATCGCTTTATTTGAAAGTAACATTTTCCAGCAAGGTTCAATCCACTGTGTTTGTGGATGGATATATTGAGAAAATGCTTCTTCCCAGATCCATTCCCATGGATAGAGTTTAAATATGTTTTGAATGGGCTGATTATGGAGATCAACAAAATCTTGCCCGTTCCAACCTATGTTCTCCATAGAAAGCTCGGAAACTTGTAGATGAGCTTGGTAAGCGGTATCCATCAAATACTCTAAATTGCCCCAGTCTTCCCTTCCAGCCTCCTGACAGGCAGCAAAATGCATATGGCTACCACGCGGTAAAATTGTCTTCCAGCGTTTAATCAGGTCTTCATGAATACTATTGAATTGATCTCGGTTTGCAATGCCCGAGACTTGTTCTATCCACAGCCACTGTGCGACAGAGGCTTCGAGTAAGCCGGTCGGTGTGTCTGCGTTATATTCCAGCATTTTGATATTTCGCCCATCGTAAGCGAAATCAAAGCGACCATAGAGCATGGGAGCATTTTGTTTCCATGAATGTTCAATATGGTTTATAGCGACTTCAGGAATTTGAAAATAAGCAGGATAGTCGCCCCGTTGAATGAGGTCTCCTACTACCGATAAACACATCTGATGTAGCTCATTTGCTGCATCTTCAAGTTGTTCAATCTGCTTAAGCGTAAATTCATAAGCAACCCCTTCAGACCAGTAAATTGAGCCATCGAGAGAAGGTAAATTAAAATAATCAAAACCAATATTTTGATGCTCCACTTGCCAGTCTGGACGTGGAGTAAATATTTTTCTTTTCATATTCAGTGAAAGCCTGAGAATTTAGCCGCCGAAAGAAAAACCGCTACGACCAAAACCCCCACGAATTGGGGATGAAGAAGATGCGCTTTTCGCCGTACTTGAAATAATGGGGTGACCTACACTCAAGTTGCTGTAAGGATGTAAGGTATTTCCGCGAAAAGAAACTTCCCGATTATTTCGATAATACGCAGGACCTAAATAGCGGCTACCGACATAACTAGAACCATGTCCACTTGAGCTATTTTCTTGTTTACATGTTTCATTATTCCAGTCGCGAGCACAGTCATATTGGTTGTTATATACATCTTGTACTAAAGGACCATCATTATGGCTACATGCCGTGAGTAATAAAGGGACCACGACAAGATTAATTTTTTTAGAACGCATGAGACTCCACACATTTTAATAAGTATGTTCGGCATAAAAAACCGAATCGCTGTTATCTATTATGTTTCTGATTAGGAAAGATAAATTTTAGGTTGGCATATGATATTAATCTGCTTTTTTAAAGTACAGCCTATTTTAAAGATTTAAATGACAAGGCATCTCACGTGTAGATGCCTTGTTGTGATGAGTTAAGACTGCAATTGCTTTTTGTTGTGTCGTAAAGAGAGATAAGCAGTAATTGCTAACACGATTACGATAAAGCTTAACGAGATCCAGATTGGCATGTGGAATACATCAAGCAACAACATTTTCGCGCCAATGAACAATAAGATGATGCCTAAGCCATACGGTAAGTAATGCAATTTAGAAGCAGCGCCAGCAAGTAAAAAGAACATTGCGCGTAAACCTAAAATTGCCATTAAATTCGCCGTTAAAACAATAAACGGATCGCTAGTAACAGCGAAAATAGCAGGAATAGAATCTACCGCGAAAATTACATCTGAAGCTTCAACCAAAATCAACACTAGAAATAACGGCGTTGCCCACAATAAACCATTTTGACGTACAAAGAATTTGTCACCATCAAGCTGTGGGGTAATACGCATGTGCTTACGTAGCCATTTTAAAATTTTGATATCTTCGATATTGGTTTCTTCTTCTTGGCCTTTTAAGAATTTGAAACCTGTATATACCAAGAATGCACCAAAAATATAAAGCACCCAAGAGAACTCTTGTACGAACCATGCACCAATAAAGATAAAAAGGGTACGCAGTACGATTGCGCCTAATACTCCGTAGAGCAAAATTTTACGTTGTAATGCAGCTGGAATAGCAAACGCCGCAAAAATCATTAACCAAACGAAAACGTTGTCAATTGCGAGGGACTTTTCAAGTAAGTAACCTGCAAAGTATTCCATGGTTTTTTGGTTTGCTAAGGTCACCCCAACCGTTTGTTGGAGATAAAGCCATAAACCACCACCAAATAAGGCTGCGACGCTTACCCATGCCACACTCCAGTAAGCAGCTTGCTTAATTGATACATCTTGACCTTGTTTTTGCTTAAAGCCTAAAAAGTCAATTAGGAGCATGACAATGACTATGCCAAAGAATGCTACGTACAGCCATAAATTGCCGATTGTTTCCATAAATTCTCCATACATCCGGCAATTGGGCATAAAAAAACCTCGACCAGTTGCCAGATGAATTAAACATCTGTATCAACATGATCAAGGTCTTGCCTACACCATGAATTTCACGATGCTCAGATACCGACTTTTTAATAAAAGTGTATTGACGATATCTGACACATAACATTGCTGTTATGTTTGGAGGAGGCTACTCCCCTTGTCAAACTAAATTCTATTTTGGATAAAACATACCCAAGTCCACATAGAATGGCAGATTTTTTTGTATTGCGCAACTGAACTTCATGTGGTGGTTTTACTACACTTCATGTGGTGGTTTTACTACATAAAAGCTCTAGAGGTTATTTAATCAAACCGCGGTCTAAAAGCGGTTTGCATATAATCTGGTAAAGGTGAATAAAGAATGCGGTCAAACTTGTACCGTAAGCATTCCAGAAGTAATAACCTGCTGTGTTGACCAGAAGCGCGACAATAAAAGCCCCCAACATGTCTAAAGGGAAATGCACACCTAAATAAATACGTGACCACGCTACTACAAATGACAAAAATAAAAGAATAATTCCAATTATTTTGCGCTGAGCAAACAAATAAGACAGCGCGATGGTGCTGAAAATCAGCATATGATTACTTGGAAAAGACGCTGTTGGTGCATGTTCAATAAACGTTGTACCCACACCCATTACAAATGGTCTTGGATGGTGATAAAACAGAGAAATAACATAACCCACTAAAAGTGATATACAGGTTAAAAAGACAGATTTAATGACCCTATTTTTTAAATCTTGATCGCCATAAAACCATAAAAATGTAAGGATGAATAACAGGATATAGAGGAGATCATTAGCAAAAAAGATAGCAAGACGAATGATAAATTGACTCGCATCCTGAGCACCATTTATGACATGGAATAAGCTAAGGTTGAGTGTTTCTAAAGACATTCATATTCCAAACAAGAACAAAAAAACGTGGGCTATGATAAAGAATTGTCACAAAAATGAAATATAGTTTGCTAATGAGTAAAGATTAATCAGCAGACCTAAATAATTTTTAATGCGTGATCTGGTGGTTAATATTAAAGTGTTAACGTGTTGGCACTTTATTCGAGAACGTTATTTTATGACTACTCAAGAAAAACAGAAAAAATT
>NZ_JAWVAV010000036.1:0-32491 GCF_033599315.1 Acinetobacter sp. OYA S30 | reverse complement strand
TAATAAAGAATTATTTGAAGAATTATTAAAACTAAAATAATGGAATAAAGAATAATTTCATAATATTCCAATATTTGCTTAATCTATAAATAGTTCAAATTGAGTTTTCATCTATGCAGTTCAAAATTATCGCAGCCCAAGATCTAGATAGAAATCAACGTCATCAGATTGCTGAGTTATGTTTTTCTGCTTTTGATGAAGATCCTTGGAGTCAATATGCTTTTATGCAAAAAGCTATTCATGTCGTCGGTATATTAAACAATCAAATTGTCTCACATGCCTTATGGACGGATAGAGCTTTTACCATAAATGGTAGTTCCGATGTGAAAACTGCTTATGTAGAGTATGTGACCACTGATTACACGATGAGAGGTAAGGGGATTGCATCACAATTATTAAAATATTTAGTAGAGACATTAACTCATCTGGAATATGAGCTTGCTGCATTACAACCAGAAGATGAAGCATTTTATGAAAAATTAGGATGGACTGTTTGGAAAGGAAATTTATCTATCAAACAAGACACTTGTAGTTATCTAACGGATGAGTATGAAATTATGCTATATCCTTTAAATATTCAGATGAAAGACCAGCTATCAAATAGTTCAGAAGAGGACACTATTTGTGCAGATTGGCGAGAAGGTGAACTTTGGTAGTAATTATACTTGGGCTTTAATGCTGCAGCGTAAGTTTACTTTAGATTGGATATCTATATATTTTAAGTATTTGATTTTACTATTTTTATATCTTTTTATTTTTAATATAAATTCCATTTTTTATTTTACTTCACTTTTTCTACTTTCCTGTTTAACTGACAAGCCTATAATGATTCAGAATCATTCCAAATCTAATAAGGATATAACATGTCTACTGATCCACAATTCCCAACACCCAATAATTTAGGTATCGCAGTTTATTCAAATAATGCAGAAGCTATTGGTAATACTCCTTTAGTACGTATTAATCGTTTGATTAAAACTGATGCAATTGTATTAGCCAAAGTAGAAAGTCGTAACCCAGCTTTTTCTGTGAAATGTCGTATCGGGGCGGCACTTATTGCAGATGCGGAAAAGCGTGGTGTGCTAAAAGAAGGCATGCATATTGTTGAACCAACCAGTGGTAATACTGGTATTGCATTGGCGTTCGTAGCGGCGGCAAAAGGTTATTCCATTACTTTAACTATGCCTGCAAGTATGAGCCTTGAACGTAGAAAAGTGTTAAAAGCACTCGGTGCCAATTTAGTCCTAACAGAACCAGCGAAGGGAATGAAAGGTGCAGTTGATGAAGCTGTGCGATTAGCAACTGAACAGCCAGAAATTTATTTCTTGCCACAACAGTTTGAAAACCCAGCTAATCCACAAATTCATGTTGATACGACTGGACCAGAAATCTGGCAAGCAACAGGTGGGCAAGTTGATATCTTGGTAGCTGGTGTAGGTACAGGAGGTACGATTACGGGTATTTCTCGTTATTTTGAACAAGTTCAGAATAAGCCATTGTACTCAGTAGCAGTTGAACCTGCTGAGTCTCCAATTATTACTCAAACAAAAAAAGGTGAGAACATTACACCAGCACCGCATAAAATTCAGGGAATTGGAGCAAACTTTATTCCAAAGAATCTTGATTTAGATCTGGTTGATGAAGTCTTACCAGTGAGTAGTGAAGAAGCAATTCAATGGGCGAGAAATTGTGCCACCCAAGAAGGTATTTTAGTGGGTATTTCGAGCGGTGCTGCATTGGCAGCAGCGGCTAAAATTGCAGAACGTTCTGAAAATGCAGGTAAAACAATTGTTGTTATTCTTCCAGATAGTGGGGAACGCTATTTATCTTCTGTTTTATTTGAAGGTTTATTTGACGAATAAAATTAACCATATAAAAAAGCCCATTAATAAATGGGCTTTTTTATTTAATCTTAATTTATAAAGCACTTTTTAAAGTTTTCTGATGACGTTTCACAGATCGAGCATATTTTTTTGCTTTGTGGCGTGTCCAGAAACTTCGTTCATATCCTGTTGGACCAACATTATAATATGCTGTCGCTTTGAACCAGCTATCTGCTGTCTGATAGTAATGATTTAAAATATAAGCACCACATTGGATGTTGGTAGATTCATCATACAAGTTACCAGCACAAGTTTGTTGCCAATAACTGGGAATAATTTGTGTTAACCCAATAGCCCCGGTGGGAGAGCGAGCATTACTATTATAGCTAGACTCTTGCCTGATCACGGCTGCCAATAAAAGCGGTGGAACATTATATCTATCAGCGCTTTGAATAATCATTGGAGATAGGCGATTTGCTGTACTTGGCGGAACGGAATAAGCTTTTTGTAAGCCAGACGAAAGCTTACTTGAGCGCCAAGAAAATGAACCGCTATTAGGGCCTAAACTTGTACATCCCGTCATTATTGTCATCAACGCAATAATAAAGAATTTGAGACTAAGGCGCTGTAATTGTGATGGTGCAAAATGATCTTGAGCTAAAGATGAGGTAAGCAAAATACAAAACCAATAATCAAATTTCAAATGAAATGATGGTATTCAGCCGTATTTATCGGATCAATATAAGTTCTGTTGCTCAGCCCAAGCAAAAAGTAAGATTTTTGTATTATTGAAATGAAAAAACCCCGACATCCTGTCGAGGTTTCTTCGTATTCAGCTTTATGTAGCTAACTCCTGTCAACTACCGCTTCCTGCGTTCTTATTCTTCTTCAATGAGACTTCCTGTCTCTCTATGATTTATATGTTATGAAAAAATACTTAAGTTGAATATCCGTTAATGACCCCAAATTTTGTACGTTTTAACTTACAGACGTTCTTTTTCAACTATGGAGTTAAGTCCCTTGATAAGCATTTAAGGTCAATGCAAAATTTTCACCAAATTGTTGAGCAGTTTTAATATCTCCCTCATCAAAACCATCTGCATTACTAGCATGTTCAGCCTGAGCCATTAAACCTGACCATGAACCGAGTCGGTTAGCTGCTTGTGTATAGGCAACACCTTGATGCTGTTCTGGTAGAATTGGGTTACCTACCCATAACATGCCGTGTTGCATGCAAAAAGTAAAAATTGAAATTAGTGTGGATTGTTTATCACCAGCAGGAAGAGATGAAACGGTAAACCCAGCTGCTAATTTCCCTTTAAAACTTTGTTTTTTCCATAATGGTCCAGTTGCATCCATGAGCTGTTTTAACTTGGAAGATACACCACCTAAATAAGTAGGAGATCCCCAAATTAATCCATCATATTGGATAAGAATTTCTGGACGCTCGTTAAGATCCTCGGCATTGAGTAAATCTGCTTTAATATTGTGATGGCTCAAGATGCCAATTTGAATTTGCTGAGCAATAAATTGGGTGTGGCCTTGGCGACTATGGTAAATAATGGCAACAGTTTTCATGGAAATTTCCCTTTATTTAAATTTGAAATAGTTTTGCAGTGAGATATAAACCACAGCCAAAAACACTATGGTTCAGCAAACTTTTCAGACAGTTCAAAAAAGGATGAGGTGTTTTTGATGAGGCAAAACCACTACCCATAGCTGGTTGCATAATAAAAAAAGGAATAAGAACGGTGACCAAACCAAACAGTAGTGCTGAGTAAAACTGAGGGTGGTCGAGCCAAGTCGAACCTACAATTAAAAGAAAGCTCAATACAAAGATAATTCCGACACTATAGTGAGCAATCCAGCCTAATAAATATTCCCCTTTCATTGGGGGACTTTTAGCAATAGATTGATGGACGAGTTTTCCTTGAAATATCCAGCCCACCCAACGTCCAAGAAAGGCAAAGTTTAGAGTCGGGACCTTAAATATTTTTAGGATTAACAGCCATATATCCATAACGATGGTAGCACCAATACCAAGACATAAAGCTTGGAAGAACAGAGTGGAGGTATTCATTTTTACACCTTGCTTTTATACGTATGAAACGTGATAAATTTATTGTGCAAGTTAAAGTTCACTTGAAGTCAAGAGGGTATTATGGATATTGGTGAAGTCGCTAAGAAGGCAAAAGTCACAACGGCTACCCTACGTTTTTATGAAGAGAAAGGACTAATTAAATCGATAGGGCGGCAAGGCTTACGTCGACAATATGGCAAACAAGTAATTGATCAACTGGCATTAATTGCTTTAGGTCGTGCTGCAGGATTTTCTTTAAATGAAATTGCCACAATGTTTGGGCAAGATGGTAAGCCTGATCTTGACCGTCAAAAACTAAAAGATAAAGCTGAACAATTAGAGCAAATGGCAAAGCGATTGCATTTTATCAGCCAGGGATTAGAACACGCTGCTGTATGTCCTGCTGAAAATCATATGGAATGTCCCACTTTCCAAAAATTTTTAAAAGCAGCAATTGCTGGAGAATATCAGCCAACAAAACTTTAATTAGCTTTACTAATAAGTTCAGTTTTCTATTGGGTGCTAAACAATAGGCTTGTCATATTTTCGCCATAAAGATTTCATATTTTTGAAGCAAAAACTTCATACAAGCTTGATTAAATTTGCTTAATTTTTTACCAACTGTATAAAATCATGAGCAAAAAAACTTTAGTCGCATTATTATGCTGTGCCAGTTTAGGATTGACGGCATGTAACGATGATAACGATCAAGATCAAACTTCACCTACTGAAAACGTTACCGAACCAACTCTAATTTCTTTTGCTAAGTTACCTGTAGAAACTTATGCTGCTGGACCAGACTCAGGGGCATATGTGAAAGGTGCAAATGGAATTTATCCTCCGTTTAAAGGTCAACCTGTACAGGGATTTTCTGCTGCATTAAAAAATGAAGATGGCAGTTATATAGCAATGGCCGATAACGGTTTTGGGACTCAAGATAATTCATCAGACTTTTTACTTCGTATTTATAAAATAAAGCCTGATTTCAAAACTAAAACTAAAGGCACCGGTCAAGTTACTGTGCAAAGTTTTATCCAACTGCGTGATCCGAATAAATTAATTCCATTTAATATCATCAATGGTAATACACCTGAGCGTTTATTAACGGGTGCTGATTTTGACCCAGAGTCGATGCAGCGTACTAGTGATGGGACCTACTGGATTGGAGATGAATTTGGTCCATATTTACTCCATTTCTCAGCAGATGGTGTACTTTTAGACGCTCCGATTCCTTTACCAAATCCATTAAATCCAACTCAAGAATTACGTTCACCACAAAATCAATTTAATAAAGCACAAATTAATTTTGTGGAACCTCTTGTTCAACAAAGTGGCGGTTTTGAAGGAATGGCGATTTCGCCAGATGGGCAGTATCTTTACCCTCTTATAGAAAAGCCAATTAAATCAATTCGGGAAACAGAAAGACAATTGTTGATTTCCCAATTCGATATTAAGAAAAAAGCGTATACAGGAAAATATTATTGGTTCCAGTTAGACAGTAAAGCAACCAATATTGGTGATTTCCAACTCTTTAATGATAAAGAAGGGATCATTATTGAACGTGATGCCACGCAGAATAATTTAGGCGGCTATAAAAAATTAATCCGTATTAAATTAAATGAGCCAGGCCAGTTGGTCAACCGCGAAGACTTAGTCGATTTAATTAAAATTGCTAACCCGAATATGTTGTATGGCACAGCTAGAGCAGGGGATATTGGTACGGGACAGGTTTTTGCCTTCCCATTTGAAACCATTGAAGATGTAATTATTGAAAATGGTACAACACTGACGGTTTTCAATGATAATAACTTCCCTGGGTCGACGGGACGTAATGCAAAGTTGGCCGATGATAACGAGATTATTCAGATTCGTTTACCAAAAGCTCTCTTCTAAGTCATATAAATAAATGAGTTCGATCTGCGGCGGATTTTATTCCGCCGTATTTAATCTAAGAATAAAATATTGAGTAAACTTTAATCAAATTAATTTCTATATTGTTGTTTTCGCGTGTTTTATAAACAAGGAAAATGAATGAAATTCATGTTAAAATGATCGGCTTTCATCTTTAGATGTCTCTCCTCCATCTGCTAGCCGAGATTCGCAAGCCATGTCTACCGCTTATACTATGCAAACTGCGCCAAAAGCGTTGTTTGATTACGACAAATATTGGGCGTCGTGTTTTGAACCAGCGCCATTTTTGCCGATGTCACGAGAAGAAATGGACCAACTCGGCTGGGATGCGTGTGACTTTATTCTAGTCTGTGGCGATGCTTATATTGATCATCCATCATTTGTATCGGGTGTGATTGGACGGGTATTGGAAGCGCAAGGTTTCCGTGTCGGTATTATTGCACAGCCAGACTGGACCAATGTTGAAAGTTTCCGTGTATTGGGTAAGCCAACGATTGCTTGGGGAGTGACTGCGGGCAATATGGATTCGATGATCAACCGCTATACGGCAGATCGTAAAATCCGTTCGGATGATGCATATTCTCCAAACAATGAACCAAATAAACGCCCTGACCGTGCGGCAACGGTTTATTGCCAACGTTGTCGTGAAGCATTCCCAGATGTACCTGTACTATTAGGTGGTATTGAAGGTAGTTTACGTCGTATTGCGCACTATGATTATTGGTCAGACAAAGTCCGTCGTTCAATTTTGATGGATTCAAAAGCCGATATGCTTATGTATGGTAATGGTGAACGTGCCATTATCGATGTGATGCACCGTTTGGCTAAAGGTGAAAAAATCCACGAAATTACAGATGTTCGTGGTACAGCATTTATTATTAATAAACATAACAAAGCGGCTAAAGCAAAATTTGTTGAAATTGCCAGTAATGATGTAGATACGATTGGGCGTGTTGACCCAATTATTAACCCATATGTCATGACTGAAGATATTGATGGTTGTGAAATTGAGAAAGATAAAGGCAACACACTAGCTCAATATCAAGGTTTTCAAAAAGAAATTGTTGCAAATCCGATTGTACGTGAAGGCGACCAACTTGATGAAAATACTCAGATTGTTCAGCTAAAGCCTGCTCAGTCAAAAGCGATTAAACACAAGTTACCTCCGCGAGAATTGGCTGTAATTCGTTTACCTTCTTTTGAAGAAGTGGCAAATGATCAAGTACTTTATGCACATGCAAACCGTATTTTGCACCTTGAAACCAACCCGGGTAATGCACGTGCTTTGGTTCAACGTCATGGTGAGCGTGATGTCTGGATCAATCCACCTCCAATTCCTCTAACTACAGAGGAAATGGATTATGTATTTGATTTGCCATATGCACGTTTGCCGCATCCTGCATATGGAGATGCGCGTTTCCCTGCATTTGATATGATCAAATTCTCGGTCAATATTATGCGTGGCTGTTTTGGTGGTTGTACATTCTGTTCGATTACAGAACATGAAGGCCGTATTATCCAAAACCGTTCGGAAGATTCGATCTTACGTGAGATCGAGAAAATTCGTGATACAGCGCCGAACTTCACCGGTATTATTTCAGACTTAGGTGGTCCAACAGCAAACATGTACCGTTTGCATTGTAAAGACCCTGAAATTGAGAAGAACTGTCGTAAACCTTCTTGTGTATATCCGGGTGTTTGTCAAAACTTGCATACCGACCATGCACCTTTAGTACAGCTTTATCGTAAAGCACGTGCGATTAAAGGGGTGAAGAAGATTCTGATTGGATCGGGATTACGTTATGACCTTGCAGTATTGAATCCTGAATATGTCAAAGAGCTGGTACAACACCATGTTGGCGGTTATTTAAAAATTGCACCAGAGCATACTGAACAAGGCCCTTTATCTAAGATGATGAAACCGGGTATTGGTACGTATGACCGTTTCAAACAAATGTTTGATCGCTTTAGTAAAGAAGCAGGAAAAGAGCAATATTTAATTCCTTACTTTATTGCTGCACACCCAGGTACTTCTGATTATGACATGATGCATCTTGCGATCTGGCTGAAGAAGAATGGTTTCCGTGCCGATCAGGTACAGACGTTCTACCCATCACCGATGGCAACTGCGACAACCATGTATTATTCAGGGAAAAACCCACTCGCAAAAGTGGCGCGTTACACTGAAAATGTAGACATTGTAAAAGGTGAAAAACGCCGTCGTCTGCACAAAGCATTCTTACGTTACCACGATCCAAATAACTGGCCATTACTTCGTGAAGCACTTAAAGAAATGGGCCGTGCTGATTTAATTGGTAATTCAAAGCAACATTTAATTCCAACTTATCAACCGAAAGGGGCGGAAGGAGAATATAAATCTGCACGTAAGAAGAACTCGACTGTTGCGGGCGATTCAGTGAAGCGTTCAGGTCAAACAGTTCAAAATAAAAATCAGCATAAACGACCGCAAAAAGGGCAGGTACTGACTCAACATACGGGTCTACCACCTCGTGAGACAGGTGAAAAGAGACCATTTGGTGGTAAAAGTAAACCAAAATCAAAAGCTCGTGGATAACGATAAAAAAGGCTCTGTTTAAGAGCCTTTTTTATTTTTAAAGTGAGTGGATAAATCATATGGTGAGATTTCTGAGCATTTTTTATGTAAAAAGTGTAATGAAAAATGATAAATCCTAAAAATCTGACGAGCTGCACTTGATTGTTGCTGAGTCTGTGTTTATAAATAATGTGAGGGTGGCTAAATTTAAGCCAAGCTTGATAACTACAAGTGAAATTACTAAGTGAACCTTTTAAAGAACGGCTGTGTCGTTATCAATTAAAACAAAGTGTGATCTAGCAAAATCATTATAAAAAACTTAAAGGATGGACCCATGTACTATTTAATTACAATCTTATTACTATTTTTGACCGTTGTTATGGCGGCGAAAAGCCTCTCAAGAAAGCATCAACAAGACAGTGCTTTAAAGCGCCGTGCCGTGTTAAGTAGTCATGAACAAATGACATTAACTCGTTTACAGACAGTATTGCCTAAATTTACTGTGTTAGCTCATGTTTCATTTGATGCATTATTAACAACGAAATATGCTCACACTCGTCGCAAATATCAAAATATGACAGCTGACTTTGTTGTGCTTGATCAAAATTATCAGGTTGTTGTAGTGGTTATGCTTGAAGAAAGTGGTTTACGCCGAGCACATCAACAATATGAGCGCCGTTTATTACAGCTTGCGGGCTATCGTGTATTAAGTTACAGCACTGTGCCAGATTATCATGAGTTAAGAAGAGACTTATTGACCCCTGAATCAGAGATGGCAACTTTACATGCAACGCCTCAGCTAGAAAGAATTTCAAATGCTTTTGTAAAGTCTTAAAAATTAGGTCTTACAGTGATTTAATTTTAAGCCTCATTAAATAAGATTTTAAAAAATGCTGATATTATCAACTTTAAAAGTATAAAAACTGAGCAATATCGATCATGATCTTGCTCAGTTTTTTTATTAATTAAAATTAATAAGAATTAAGGAAGTACCGCAACAACGGTCATTTCTACAAGTACATCAGGTGCATAAAGTTTAGATTCAACACAAGTACGAGCAGGTGGATGCTCTTTGCTAATCCATGCATCCCACACTGCATTCATGGCTGCATAGTCCTTATCAATATCCTTTAGAAAAATCATAACAGACTGGATATGACTTTTGTCAGTTCCGGCTTCAGCAAGTAAGCGATCAATATTGTCCAAAGTTTGTTGAGTTTGCGCCGTAATGTCTACACTGGTGTCATCAGCGAGCTGCCCTGCTAAATGGACTAAATTACCCGAAATCGCCACTTCACAATATCTTGAAGTCACGTGTAAGCGTTTTACCGTCATAAAAATGCTCTAAAGTGTCTTTATTGAATAGTTCGATTTTATGAAGAGTTCGTAGGCAGGTGCAAGCAAGTGCAAAAGAATTTCAGTAGATTATTGTTGTGATTTATAAGAATGGGCAAGCTCCATGTACTTTAAGTGCCCTGTAATATTCGGATTTGGTCGTCACGCCAATCACAGGACGATATGCCGAAAGTAAAGGTTGCTTTGGCATGTTGCAAATACATGGGTAATGAATATGCGCTGATTAGATTACTTCAAACTTTAAGCAAAAGGGAACTGTTTTTGTTTAAAACTTGTTCTTTTGTATAAAAAAACAACACTTACCATAAGGATAACTGAAAGTCGTCAGCTTTAGTTTGTAATTGATAAACCCCAATACCAATGAGCCGAAATTGGAAGTTTTCGGGAATATGCATCTCATTTAAAAGTAAGAATAAAACTTGAATCAGGTCTTGTTGAGAATGAATTGGGTTTTTAAAACTTTTACTGTGTTGCAAAGTCTGGAAATTCTTAAGTTTGAGCTTAATATTTACGCCTCGGGCATTCAGTTGCTTTTTCTCTAAACTTTGCCAGACTTTTTCGGCTAGACCATGCCAGTAGGGTTGGCACTGAGCTAAAGTAAAGTCACTATCAAATGTGGTTTCTTTTGAAATTTGCTGTCGGGCACGTTCAGCTTGAACGGGCCGGTTATCGATGCCTTGAGCGTATAAATAAAGCTGTTGGCCATATTTACCGAAGTGGTGAACTAAAACAGCTTCTTCAATTTTTTGTAAGTCGCCTAGTGTATGCAATTCAAGCTGTTGGAGTTTTTCTTGAGTAACTTTGCCTACTCCTGGAATTTTCTTTAAGGGTAAGTCCTGAATAAAACTGGCTACTTGAGAAGGTTTTATAACAAACAGGCCATTCGGTTTATTCCAGTCGGACGCAACTTTTGCCAAGAATTTATTAGGTGCTACACCAGCCGAGGCTGTCAGTCCGGTTTGCCTGAAAATATCTTCCCGAATATGCATAGCCACTTCGGTCGCACTCGCGATTTGTTTTAAATTTTCAGTGACATCAAGATACGCTTCATCTAAAGATAAAGGTTCAATAAGAGTGGTGTATTGTTGAAATATACTATGAATTTGAGCCGAGATGGCACGATATTTTTCAAAATTCGGCTCAATAATAACAACTTGAGGGCATAGTTTCCTTGCTTGGCTCATGGACATGGCAGAGCGTAAACCAAACTCACGAGCAGGATAAGAAGCAGCTGCAATTACGGCGCGTGGGTGATGTGATGAAATAACTACTGGGAGATGCCTTAGATCAGGACGCTCTCGCAATTCGACCGATGCATAAAAGGCATCCATATCGATATGAATGATTTTGCGCATATTATTGTGCTTTCACGATGCCTTGCTGCTGTAAAAATTGGTGCCATTCTTTGACTGAACCTTCATAAACATTTAAGTCTACTGGCTTGGTCATGCCTTCAATTTTACCTTGATTACTATGCTGCCAAAAGAGCCATTTTCGCTTGTCTTTCAGCTCAGGTTTCCCTTCGTAATCTCTGACCCAAAGAGGAGTATTAGGGAAACTACCTATTAATACAATGTGGTAAAAAGTTTTGGAAATATAAAAGATAGGCTGTTTACCATAATGATGCTTTAAGCTGTCATGCATGATGCCTATTTCTTTAAGTAATTGTTCTTTGGTATGGGAATTAATACAGTTGCTGTCATATTCCAGATCAATAACAGGAGGAAGGGCATCAACTTTGTTGGGTACAGTTGCAATAAAATTTTCAGCTTGTGTTTTACCATCACGACATAAACGATAAAAATGATAAGCGCCGACATGAAAGCCATGTTCGCGTGCTTTTAACCAGTTTTCTTGAAATTTTGGATCTTTATAATCACCGCCTTCAGTCGCTTTTAAATAGACGAACTGGAATTTTTGGGGTGATATTTTTTTCCAGTTGATATTTTCTTGATGGTGAGAGACATCAAAGCCTTGAACTGGGTAATCTTGAGCAATAGCTTTTTGCTGGTAGAACAGACCGAAGTAAGTGAGAACCCCCATAACACAAGCTAAAACAATCCCAATTAGGGTATTGTAGCGTGGTGCAGAAAAGGTTTTTGCCAGCTTGGTCATGCAAAACTCAGTATTAATATGAAGTTCACATCATAGCGTGATTCGCGAGCGAGAAACCACGCTAAAAATGCAACTGCTTACACAGGCGTATTTTTGGGAATTTGCCAAAAGATCAGTGCGGTAATGATATTAATACAGCCTAAACAAATGAGGGTGACATGGAAGGCAGTTGTCACATGTGCTGTACCATAGTAATCGGTAAATACATTAATGAGTGTACCTGCCAGTGCAACACCAATACTCATTGAAAGCATCATAATCATTGATAAGAAACTATTACCGCTACTTGCATCTTGTTGAGGCAAATCTTTTAAGGTGAGTGTATTCATTCCCACAAATTGTAATGAGTTTAATGTACCGAATAAGAAAAAGTGTAAAGCTCTAAACCAAGTTGGGGTGTCGACAGTCATAATGGCAAAAGAAGCAATACATAGACCCACTAAGGTTGTGTTAATTAATAGAAAGCGGCGATAACCCATTTTCTGAATAATCGGTCTAACAATCGGTTTGGAGAAAAGCGACCCTAACACTAGCGGAATCATCATTAATCCCGCAATGAATGGCTCAAAGCCAAAAGCGACCTGTAGCATGAGCGGTAAAACAAAAGGTAAGGCATTACCACCAAAGCGGGCAAAGAAATTACCTAAAATACCAATCGCGTAAATCTTGTTTCTAAAGAGTCGGCTGCGGAACAATGCATTTTGATGGGTATGTGAATGGTAGGCATACCAAAGGGTTGCGACTACCCCGACCACTAATAAAGAAATACTAAACCATTTGGAATATTCAGGTGAGGCAAGATGTTCAATACCCAAAGACCAGCCAATCATTGCGACGACTAAGAGCACAAACCCAATAAGGTCAAATGTTTTAACGGTAGGCTCTTTTACATTTGGCATGACCTTTAATGTCATTAATATGCCCAATACTCCCATTGGAATATTAATAAGAAAGATCCAATGCCACGTTGCAACTTCAACGAGCCAACCACCGAGTGTTGGACCTGCCAAAGGACCAAGTAAACCTGCCAGACTCATAAGGCTCATGGCAGCTAAAAACTGAGTTCGGGGAATAATTTTTAAAAGTGATAAACGACCAACAGGGAGTAATAACGCCCCCCCAATACCCTGAATGACACGGAAAAATAAAAGCTGATTTAGGCTTTGAGAAAGGCCACAGCCTAAGGAAGCAAGTGTGAAAATAATGATTGCTGATAAAAACGTATTTCTAACACCAAAGCGGTCGGCCAACCATCCACTTAAAGGAATACAGGCCGCTACAGATAAAACATAAGCCACCACTACGCTATGCATACGTAATGGATCTTCATTTAAATGATGTGCCATTGCAGGAATGGCAGTATTTACAATTGTTGTATCTAATGCCTGCATAAAAAAGCCAATGGAAACCAAAAGAACCAATAGGCGATATTCGGGTTGCAAGGCTTGATGGGTTGGCGTGGCATTCATAACATTTGAAAGTTAACGTTTTCGCCTAGTGTAAAACAAATTGAATTTAAAAAAAGTAAGTCAATGTTGAATAAACGCTTTGTAAGTTTAACTTCTATTATTTAGAGCAGCTATATAACTGGACTTTCAAGTGAATGAGTATAAATAGATAAAATAAAAAAAGCGGAAGAATCCGCTTTTTTGTTGAGATAGAGAGCTTACACAACAAATCTCTTTGGCATTTTTAAGTTTTTAATGACGTTATAAATTTGGTCGATTTCTTCACATACAATTAATTTAGCTCGATGCTGAAGAGGGAGGAAGCCTTCTTGTACAGCATGGTCTAACTGAGCAATTAATGCATTATAAAAACCATTTACGTTATATAAAATCATAGGCTTTTGGTGCTGATTGAGTTGACCCCAAGTCGCAATTTCCAAAATTTCTTCGAAAGTTCCTAAACCGCCAGGTAGCGCGATAAAAGCACTCGCGCGCTCTGCCATCATGGCTTTACGCTCATGCATGGTTTCTACTACATGCAACTCGGTCAGTCCTGCATGCGCCACTTCATAATCAAGCATAAATTCAGGAATAACCCCTACAGCTTCTCCACCATGTGCAAGTACACTTTCTGCGACTTGTCCCATTAAACCAATACTGGCACCGCCGTAGACCAAACCAAAACCTTGTTCAGCAATTCCGCTGGCTAACTCAATTGCCTTTTCGCGATAAATCGGGTTATTTCCTGCTCGTGAGCCACAATATAATGCAATAAGAGGTTGTGTTGTTTTTACAGATGTTATTGGTGAATCATTTACTGCCATTGTTAATACGCTATTCATTGCTTTATTTTCACCTTATCACGTTCATATTTCTTGTCTACACTAAGCAAAAAATATGACAACTTTATAAGCAGTTTTATAGGAAAGATTCATGTTTTGTATGGGTTTGGTGAATACATATAATGATCAAATAAAAATGATGAATTTATGTTAAATCTTGCCTATACTGAAAATTCGTTTAACAACATATGAACAAATATGGGTAGTGGTTGTAGTCGCTCCGTTTTAATTTCTTGTCCTAAAAAAACATTATTCCCCCTTTGTCTAGGCATGCCTTTTGCGTTGCCCAATAAAGATAAAATCCACCCAGCACAGGAGCAGGATCAATGATCTTTGAATGGATGTCTGATCCGTCTGCTTGGGTAGGCCTAGCGACATTAATTGTTCTTGAAATCGTACTAGGGATCGATAACCTCGTCTTTATTGCCATTTTGGCTGAAAAGTTGCCACCAGAACAACGTACTAAGGCACGTATAGTGGGTTTAATACTCGCTTTGGGAATGCGTCTTATCCTCTTAGCTTCAATTGCTTGGGTCGTGACACTCACCCAACCACTTTTCCATATTTTTAGCCATCCATTCTCTGGCCGCGATTTGATTTTATTGTTCGGTGGTGTGTTCTTGCTCTTTAAAGGCACCATGGAATTGCATGAGCGGATGGAAGGTAAACAACTTCATAAAGAAGATAATCCTGTTCATGCTGCGTTCTGGATGGTCATCGTTCAGATTGTTGTGCTTGATGCCGTATTCTCATTAGACAGCGTAATTACTGCTGTAGGTATGGTGAAAGAGCTGTCAGTCATGATGGTTGCTGTTGTGATTGCCGTGGGTATTATGCTGTGGGCTTCAAGACCCCTCATGGACTTTGTCAATAAACATCCAACAGTAGTTATTCTATGTCTTGGCTTCTTGATGATGATTGGTTTCTCTTTGGTGGTGGAAGGTTTTGGTTTCCATATTCCGAAGGGTTATTTATATGCTGCGATTGGTTTCTCGATTTTAGTCGAAATGATCAACCAAACCATGCGTCGCAACCAAGAGAAGCTAGTGACTACTACAGATTTACGTTATCGCACAGCTTCTGCGGTTTTACGTATGTTAGGCAGTAAAAATAGCGGTTCTACTTCAGACGCTCAAACGGCTGATAAAGAAGATGTATTGGCAACTCAAGCTTTTGCTGATGAAGTCTTTGATGAAGAAAATGGCGCTTACCATAGTGTGCTTGTACAAGGTGTACTTGGTTTATCTGAACGTCCAGTAAAGTCTGTTATGACTCCACGTCCTGAATTAGAGTGGATTGATTTAGACGAAGAACCAGAAGTTTTAAAAGAACGTTTAATGTCGATGACACATTCACGTTTAATTGTTGCTCGTGGTGAACTTGATAATATTGAAGGTATTGCGCTTACACATAAAGTTTTAAATGGCTTTATTGAAACAGGCGTTATCGATTTTCAAAAGCACTTACGTGAGCCAGTTATTGTGCATGAAAATGCTCAAGTGCTTATGGTGATGGAGCAATTACGTCAGGCTCCTTTACAAATGGCGATTGTTCTAAATGAATATGGTTCAATTGAAGGTATTGCCACACCAATTGATATTTTAGAAGCAATTGCGGGTGAGTTCCCTGATGAAGATGAACTAGATGCAGCAGCTGAAAGCTTAGAAGATGGTTCGTTAATACTTGAAGGTTCAACCGATATTCGCCATGTATCGCTTTTACTCGGTCGTGATTTGGTAGATGAAAGTGAACAGTACTCTACTTTATCGGGGTATTTGTTATTCCATTTAGGTCGCTTACCTGAAAATGGTGAGACTGTTGAAGCGGATGGTTATCGCTTTGAAGTTGTAACCATGGAAGGCCATAAGATCGAGAAAGTTCATATTGTTTCTATCGAACAAGATGAATCGAAAGATTAAATTGTGTTTCAAATTTAGAAACATCATAAAATAGCTCAACTTTGAGCTATTTTTTATTTGAGAAGTATCGAATGACCCAACAAACTTGTCCATGCGGAAAAGGTAGCTATGCAGAATGTTGTGAGCCTTTACATTTAGGCACAGCAAAAGCACTCACCGCAGAGCAGCTTATGCGTTCGCGTTATAGCGCATTTGCATTGCAGCAAATCGATTATATTGTTCAAACTACCGCTTTAGGTCAGCAAGCTGTTCTTGATAAAGAGGGGATTGCCGAATGGAGTAAACAAAATCAATGGCTCGGTTTAGAAGTCATACAGGCTAAAGAAAAACTAGACAAAACTCATGCACAGGTCGAGTTTAAGGCTCATTATTACGATGGAAAAAGTGCTCAAATCCATCATGAAGTTTCACATTTTGTATATCACCAGCAGCAATGGTTTTTCCTTGATCCAACGGTCGATATGCAGGTCACCATGAAACAACCGTGTATCTGTGGTTCAGGAAAAAAATTTAAGCAATGCTGTGCACAATTCCTATAACTTTATCTTAAAATACGCCCACCGTTTGGCCTGAAGGAAAGGGCAATGTTACTCACCGTTATTTACATTATTGCGATTACTGCCGAAGCCATGACTGGTGCATTGTCTGCTGGGCGACGGAGTATGGACTGGTTCGGTGTTGTACTAATTGCCTGTGTGACGGCCTTGGGTGGTGGCTCTGTACGTGATGTACTACTTGGACACTATCCTTTAACGTGGGTAAAACATCCTGAATATTTAGTTTTAACGTGTTGTGCTGCATTTGTTACCATCGTTATTGCTAAATGGATGCGTCATTTACATAACATTTTCTTGGTGCTCGATGCTTTAGGCCTAATTGGATTTACCATCATTGGTTGTCAGATTGCCTTACAGATGGGACATGGCTTTGTTGTGTCGGCGGTAGCAGGCGTTTTAACAGGAGTTTCGGGTGGTATTTTACGTGACATCTTATGTAACGACGTCCCGTTTGTCTTCCGCCGTGAGCTGTATGCGAGTATTTCTTTTGTTGCAGTCATTTGCTATTGGGTCTGTCTAGACTTAGGTTTGAGTTTAGAACTTACCGTTATTTCAACCTTAGTATTCGGTTTTACGCTTCGTTTAATTGCCATTTATTTTGGTTTGGAAATGCCTAAATTTATTTATAAAGATGATGATGCGGAGTCGGCTTCTTCAACCGACGAACATTAATCATGCAGAATTTCATGTGGGCATGATATAACAATTCTATATATGGTCTTGTCCACTTATTCTTTCCAGTAGAGTTAATCCTATGGATCTGGTTTCACGTATACAAAATCTTCCAATTGGCAAATTTCACTACACGCTTTTATGGGTAGTGGGTTTAGGCTGGATGTTTGATGCGATGGATACCGGCATTATCGCTTTTATTATGACAACCCTTGTTAAAGATTGGTCATTAACACCTGCTGAAAGTGGTTGGATTGTCAGTATTGGCTTTGTAGGCATGGCTATAGGTGCAGTTTGTTCTGGTGCCTTGGCAGATCGTTTTGGCCGTAAAACTGTATTTGCGATGACAATGGCAATTTATAGTATTGCGACTGCGTTATGTGCTTTTGCCCCTGATCTAAAGTGGCTATTAATTTTTCGGTTTATTGTTGGGTTGGGGCTAGGTGGTCAATTACCTGTAGCAGTCACGCTGGTCAGTGAATATGTGCCTGCTCATGTTCGTGGAAGATTTATCGTTCTACTTGAAAGTTTTTGGGGATTAGGCTGGTTGGTTGCTGCGCTCATTTCTTATTTTATTATTCCTAAATTTGGCTGGCATATTGCCTTTCTTATAGGTGGACTTCCACTTATTTATATTTTAGTGATTTGGAAAAAAGTCCCTGAATCTATACCGTATTTGATTAACCGTGGTCGTATTGAAGAAGCGCATGCACTGGTACAAAAACTAGAAGCCGAAGCATGTGTGCAAATAGTTCACCATATTGAAGTCGTGCCTGTGGCGATGCGACAAAAAGTTTCATTTAAACAGCTCTGGAGTGGTCAATTTGCTCGTAGAAGTTTAATGCTCTGGCTAATCTGGTTTGGCATTGTGTATTCCTATTACGGCATCTTTACGTGGTTGCCGAGTTTATTGGTGAAACAAGGCTATGACATTGTCAAATCATTTGAATATGTATTGCTTATGATTTTGGCGCAGTTACCGGGCTACTTGGCGGCTGCTTGGTTTGTTGAGCGTTTAGGTCGAAAAATTACACTTGCCGCATTTATCGGTTTTTGTGCTTTGTCGGCATATTTCTTTGGACAAGCCGACAGTGTAAATAGCATTATGTTCTGGGGCTGTCTCATGTCATTCTTTAATTTGGGTGCATGGGGAGTGTTATATACCTATACACCAGAACAATATCCCGCCAATATTCGGGCTTTCGGGTCAGGCTGGGCATCGGCAATGGGGCGTATCGGTGGAATTGTCGCGCCAATGGTCGTGACACATATGATGGTTGCTAAAAACGGCTTTAATCACGTTTTTATGATGTTTACTGTGGTTTTACTTGCCGTAGCTTTAGTGATTTTGATATTAGGTGAAGAGACTCAAGGTAAAAGGCTAGAGTCAATTGGGCTATAGTTTTTGCCTAACTTTATAGCAAGTAACTAAAAATATAGAGAGATAAGACACAATTTGACGCTCAGGTGACAGAGTCCCCCTTGTGTCTGTAACATAGCCCACTTAGCATAATACACACTTAAAATAACGACTGATTTGGAAGATAAGCTGACTATGACCAGCCTTGCGCATCATGCGACAGAAAACCGCTCTGTAGCCGAATTTACTGAACAGGCTTACTTGAATTATGCCATGTACGTCATTATGGACCGTGCATTGCCGCATATCAGTGATGGCTTAAAGCCCGTACAGCGCCGTATTGTCTATGCTATGAGCGAGCTAGGCTTAAAAAGCAGTGGCAAGCCAAAAAAATCAGCGCGTACAGTGGGTGATGTACTTGGTAAATACCACCCACATGGTGACTCTGCATGTTATGAAGCCATGGTACTCATGGCTCAGCCATTTAGTTACCGCTATCCTTTAATTGAAGGTCAGGGGAACTGGGGCTCACCAGATGACCCTAAATCTTTTGCTGCGATGCGTTATACCGAAGCCAAACTCTCAGCTTATAGTGAATTATTGCTGAGCGAATTAGGTCAGGGCACTAGCGAATGGCAAGATAACTTTGATGGTTCTTTAAAAGAACCGATCACTTTACCTGCACGTGTACCTAATATTCTTCTTAATGGTACGACAGGTATTGCTGTCGGGATGGCCACTGATATCCCGCCACATAATTTGCGTGAAGTTGTAAAAGGCACAATTGCTTTAATTCGTAATCCGCAAACCTCGGACGAAAAATTAGCTGAATATATTCCGGCTCCGGATTTACCAACCAAAGCTGAAATTATTACCCCGCCAGAAGAATTACTCAAAATCCAGACCACTGGTCGTGGTAGTTACCGTATGCGAGCGGTATATACCATTGAGAAAAATGAAATCGTAATTACTGAGCTGCCATATCAAGTCTCTGGTTCTAAGGTAATTACTCAAATTGCTGACCAGATGCAGGCTAAAAAGCTGCCATTAGTTGTCGACGTGCGTGATGAATCGGATCATGAAAACCCGACACGACTCGTGATTGTACTGCGCTCTAACCGTATTGATGCGGAAGCAGTGATGAGCCACTTATTTGCGACCACCGATTTAGAATCAAGCTATCGTGTCAATTTAAACATGATTGGCGAAGATGGCCGTCCTCAGGTGAAATCAATTCGTCGTATTTTGCTTGAATGGATCGAGATCCGTAAAAAAACGGTAACTCGTCGTTTACAGTACCATTTAAACCGTATTGAAAAGCGCCTGCATATTTTGGCAGGTCTTTTAATTGCTTATCTCGATATTGATACAGTCATTCGTATTATTCGTGAAGAAGACCAGCCTAAGCCAGTCTTGATGGAACACTTCAATATTGATGAGATACAGGCCGAAGCGATTTTAGAGCTTAAATTACGTCATTTAGCAAAGCTTGAAGAGATGGAAATTCGTCATGAACAAGATGAGCTTTCCGCGAAAGCTGCCATTATTCGTGAACAACTCGAAAATCCTGAATCTTTAAAAAACCTGATTATCAGTGAATTAAAAGAAGATGCGAAAAAGTTCGGTGATGAGCGCCGTTCTCCAATTGTTGCACGTGCTGAAGCGGTTCAAATTAAAGAACAGGATTTAATGCCAGCTGAAACGGTAACAGTCGTTTTGTCTGAAGCAGGCTGGGTTCGTGCGGCAAAAGGTGCGGATGTGGATGCTGAAAATCTGAACTACCGTGCTGGGGACCAATATTTAAGTCATGCTGTCGGGAAAACCAATCAGCGAGTTTACTTCCTTGATGAAACAGGGCGCAGCTATGCCTTGCCAATTAGTAACTTACCTTCAGCAAGAGGCTTGGGGGATCCATTAAGTTCTAAATTATCACCAGCAAGTGGCGTATCGTTTATTCAGGTTTATTTAGATGATGATGAGTCTGAGTTGATTGCTGCAAGTTCGGCAGGTTATGGTTTTAAAACGCAAACCAAGCAATTAGATACCAATGCGAAAGCCGGTAAGACATTCTTAACGGTTCCGGATAAGGCAAAGGCTTTACCACTCATTTCTGCCCAAAACATGACGCATTTGGCTGTACTGAGCTCAGCAGGGCGTTTGTTAATTTTAGATTTGGCAGAGCTACCAAATTTAAATAAAGGTAAAGGTAATAAGTTGATACAACTTGAAGGAAAAGAGCAAATTTTATCCATGACAACCCTGAACTTAGATGAAATAATTCAGGTGGTTGCAGGTCAACAACATCTCAAATTAAAAGGTGATGATCTACAAAAATACATGGGTAAACGTGCTTCGAAAGGTCAGCTCTTACCACGTGGATATCAAAAAGCAAATAAACTGTTGATTCAGAGATAAAGCTAGCGTCTGGCAACATAAATACGCTATATATGGCAACATGTTCAAGCAATGAACTGAACTTGTTGGTATTGAATAATGATTAAAAGGGCAGCAATTTGGAGTACGTAATTTGTACTCCATGCAAAAAATTTGGCAGGCTTAAATTGTCAAAACTTCTGTCTCATAATCTTGTTCGAAAGTGTCATGAATGTGCCAATAAGTTTTAAATATGTTCTGGCACCAAGAAGCTAAAGAATAGCTGGGGCATTGAATAACAGTTATTACTAAGGATTACGAATCGGAGATAATGGCATTATGGAAAAGATTTGGTTTGCAGAATACCAAAAGACAGGGATTCCAGAAACAGTAGCATTGCCTGCAGAAAATACCTCACTTGTTGATATTTTTGAGCGTAATTTCCAAAAATTTGGTTCTCGTGATGCCTTTATCTTTATGGATAAAGCCATGTCATTTAACGAGTTGGAGCTTGCAAGCCGTAAGTTCGCGACCTATTTGCAAAATTTGGGGTTAGCAAAAGGTACGCGTGTGGCAGTAATGATGCCAAACGTGCTGCAGTATCCTGTAGTGGCATTGGCAGTCTTACGTGCAGGCTTGGTTTTAGTGAATGTTAACCCACTATATACTGCGCGTGAACTTGAGCATCAGTTAAATGACTCAGGTGCAGAAGTGCTCGTTATTATCGAGAACTTTGCAAGTGTTTACCAAAGCATTTTGGGTAAAACTCCAGTGAAGCATGTGGTTGTTGCTTCTGTCGGAGATATGCTAGGAACACTGAAAGGTACTTTGGTGAACTTTGTTTTACGTAAAGTCCGTAAACAAATTCCAGCTTGGAATATTCCTGGCCATGTTAAATTTAACAGTGCACTAAATAAAGAAAATCCAAGCAATTATAAACGCCCGACTTTAACTTTAAGTGATACTGCCGTGCTTCAATATACCGGTGGTACAACGGGTGTTTCAAAAGGTGCTGAGCTGACTCACCGCAATTTGGTTGCCAACCTTTTGCAGTGTGATGGTATTTTCCAAAGCAAATTCGGTGCAAACGATGGTGCTAAAGGCGATCGTATTGTTTGTGCATTACCGCTTTACCATATTTTTGCGTTCATGGTTTGTGCGATGTACGGTATGTACAAAGGGCAGGCAAATATCTTAATTCCGAACCCGCGTGACTTACCGGCTGTGATTAAGGAATTACGTAAATATCAACCTTCTTTCTTCCCTGCAGTAAATACATTATTTAATGCTTTGGTGAATAATGAAGAGTTCAAGCAACTTGACCATAGCAACTTAAAAATGGCGATGGGCGGCGGTATGGCAGTTTTGCCATCTACAGCAGAAGCTTGGAAGAAAATTACTGGTACAACCATTATTGAAGGTTATGGCTTATCAGAAACTTCACCAGTTGCAACTGCGAATCCACCTGCATCTACTGAATTTAGTGGCACCATTGGTATTCCATTACCGTTAACTGAGGTTGCAATTTTAGATGATGACGGAAAAGAAGTACCTTTAGGTGAACAAGGGGAAATCTCAATTCGTGGTCCTCAAGTAATGAAAGGCTATTGGAACCGTCCAGATGAGACTGCTAAAGTCATGACAGCAGAGGGTTTCTTCCGTACCGGTGACATTGGTGTAATGGACAGCCGTGGATACGTCAAAATTGTAGACCGTAAAAAAGATATGATTTTGGTTTCTGGCTTTAACGTTTATCCAAGTGAAATTGAAGAAGTGATTGCTAAACATCCAAAAGTATTGGAAGTTGCTGCAATTGGTGTTCCAGATGAAAAATCAGGTGAAGTGCCAAAACTCTTTATTGTGAAAAAAGATCCAAGCTTAACTACAGAAGAAGTTTTGAACTTTGCTAAAGAAAACTTAACAGGCTATAAACGCCCTCGTTATGTTGAGTTTATGGATGAATTACCAAAATCAAATGTAGGCAAAATTTTACGTAAAGATTTACGTAAGCCTGCGTAATGATGAATAAAAAAGCGCCGTAAGGCGCTTTTTTTATTTTAATGGTTTTTCATAAACCAACGATCTACATAAGGGCGACCAATTCCGACCATACCGACAAAAACTAACATGGTACCGAGTTGTAGACGTAAGTGAGTTACATCAAGTTGACCATAACTGAGGTAATTATCTACAAGACAATATATGGTAATCACAATGAGCCAGTGCCACAAAGGAAGTCTTTTGACACCCACAGCAATAAAGGTCACTGTTAAGATCACGAAGGTACCCAGTGTAGATTGCCAATTAAAATTCGCACAAATTACACTCAATAAAAAAGCGACGATCGGTAATACAATTTTGAATATACGATCTACCTGAAGCTGGTTCTTCTTTTGCTTTTCTAAGACCTCGAACAATTCTTTTTGATCAGGTTGTTGCATACATAGCCCTATAAATCAGTGATGACATGCGGTTGCATAAAATTTCAGGTAAAAACGATGAGTTATGATAGCATGATCAACAGTATTTTCAGTGATGGATGGCACTATGCACGGCATCAGCAGCATTATCTATATTATTTTAGTGGCATGTTTGCTGCCATACGCATTTACCGTAATTGCAAAATTTACCGGTGGTTTTCAGCCCGTCGATAATCAGAACCCAAGAGACTTTCTTGCTAATACAAAGGGTATCGCTGCTCGGGCAAATGCAGTACAACAAAACAGTTTTGAAAGTTTACCTTTATTTTTAACAGCTATTTTGATGGCTGAATATATGGTGGTTCCTGAATACTTTATTTTAAGATTGGGCTGGGCCTATATTATTTTACGTGTGATTTATGGCATTTGTTACTTAAGCAATTGGGCAACTTTACGCTCTATTGTCTGGTTTTTATCATTGTTATGCCCAATATTCTTGTTGATCGTGACAATTAAGTTGACTTGAGTGTCATTCTGTCACCATTCATATCAACTTTCGCGTGTGCGCATTGTATAATCGGCATCATTTTGATGATATCCACGTTATAATCGAGTGGATTTTACATCTGACTTCATAACGAAAGAGTATTGATATGAGTTACAGCAATATCCCAGCAGGTAAAGATGCACCAAATGACATCTATGTCATCATTGAAATTCCTGCAAATGCAGCGCCAATTAAATATGAAATTGACAAAGATTCTGATGCATTGTTTGTAGACCGTTTCATGGGTACAGCAATGTTCTATCCAGCAAACTACGGTTATGTACCAAATACTTTGTCTGAAGATGGTGACCCATTAGACGTACTTGTTGTAACTCCACATCCTGTTGCTGCTGGTTCTGTAATTCGTTGCCGTCCAGTTGGTAAATTAAACATGGAAGATGACGGTGGTATCGACGCGAAATTAATCGCTGTTCCACACGAAAAATTATCTCCACTTTACAAAGATGTTCAGGAATATACAGATCTTCCTCCATTGTTGATTAGCCAAGTTGAGCATTTCTTCAGCCACTATAAAGATTTAGAACCAGGCAAATGGGTGAAAATCAGCGGTTGGGAAGGTGCTGACGTTGCTAAAGCGGAAGTATTGAAAGCAATCGAAGCTGCTAAAAAATAAGCTCTAATTTTTAAGCCTAGAGCGTCGCAATTGATATTCTGGGCTTAATAAAAAACCTACCTGTGTGACCAGAGGTAGGTTTTTTATGCTTGATAGATTTGTGAATTAGAATAATTTCACAGGAATATCTAAGAAAATACGCCATTCATTGGTATCACCGATGTAGGCATTCGTTTGATAAGCATTGCTTGCACGGTAGTATGAGTTACGAATACGAAGGCTTGCATCTTTAGCGAAACCACTTTGAACTGTGTATTTCACTTGGTTAAAGAATTCGCGTTCTTCAGCATCATCAGTTAAACCTTTAACTTTGATGTCCCAACCGTATACAAATGCAGTTGTCCAGTTTAAACCAGGTAATACGCCTAACTTGCCAAAATCAACATTGTATTGAATTTGAGCAGATTTCTCGTGGTTACCGATGAAATCAGACATATAAGAGTTTGGCAAATAAATACTTTGAAAACCATCAGCATTTTGGCCATAGTCGTAACCAACATTACCAGTGTTTTGTTGATATGCTAACATCACACTATGTGGACCAGTCGCATAAGTACCTGAAATAGCCCAAATATTATTGGTCTTTTCTTCGCCAGCTATACCATCCGCAGCATAATTTGGTGCTACAGTTCCAGTTGCTGAATAAGTGTGTGCATTTGCATCAAACTTAGTATGGTATCCACTAAAATCATAAGTTAATGAACTGTCATTTGCTAAAGGTTGTTTAAAGTTAACATTAGCATAATGGCGTTCAAGAGCATTTTTGCTGTCTAAGCCATAATAAGATGCATTTAAGTTATCATTAAACTTATATTTAGCACCCCAAACAATTGCACGGTCAAGACCTCTGCCAGAAGCATCCGCATCGGTATTGATTTGGTCAGACATTTGGTCTTTAGTAAATTTACCAGCAACAACCTCAAGGTTCTTGATTTCATGGCTAGTTAATAAAGTACCTGTAAAGTATTCAGGAACCATACGTCCTGTATTACTTGCAAGGACTGGTAAGTCGAGTACTTGAGTACCGTAACGTACTGTCGTATTCGAGAAACGTGCCTTAACGCTGCCACCACCACGAGCCCAGTGGTCGTAAGCTGAACCATCGTTGTGTTTTGGAATCATTTGGTTTCCAGCGTTTTTGTTTTCGCCAATTTTAAATGATCCGTCACCAACAACGCCTACACCGAAACCAACGATACCAGGGGTAAAGCCAGATTCGATACTTACAATTGCTGATTGAGCAACTGAGCTGGTATCTTTCGCGCCCTGTTTTTTGTCACGAGTTAGATAACCTGTACGGAAGAGAATAGAACCGTTCGCATCTTCAACAAATCCTTTTGCCTCACTTTGCTCGCTTGCCTGAGCTGAGGAAATTATTGCCGCAGAAATGAGAACTGCTAATGTAAGTTTTTGTGCTTTTAGCATATTTAAAGAACCTCATAAAAACGATAAATCCTGTGCCTTGTTATTGTTCAGGGCCTAGGATTTCCATCAATTGTATAAGTAATCTATAAAAAAGATATATTTTTGTTCATTTTATTTTATATATGCTATGCAGGATTTGATTAATGTGATAGGGGAGTTTAACTAAATTTATTTTTAAATTTTTATAGTTAATTTATTGTTTAAAATAAAAAAAGTAATTTATTTTTTAGTTGAATTTTACCATTTTTTCTTATGTGAAAATTTTAAAAATACTTGATTTTTGTGTTCAATTTTTACTCTTTTTTGTTTGATATGTTTACTTTTTAATCTCTTCTTAAGCAATTTTCTTGAGCAATTTTTAGTAATCTCACTCTATATTGTTACTTTATAACATTTTTATATCAAAAAATTGTTTAAAACAGAGACGAAAGCAACGCCAGAAAACCCTAGACCCTATCGATCAAATTTAGTGCGATAATTTGCATGAAATTTGTGCAATTTATTTTTCATTTATATTTTCGTGTGGAAAAAGCCCAAAATGGTTCATAAATAAAAATAAGGGTTAAATAAGAGGCTCTGTACTAATAAATTTATGGAGTTTTTATCTCTTTATATAGAAATGAAATAGAGACTTTACGCCCTACCATTCAATACTACCGATCTCGGCTTGATTATTTCCGATAAGGTGTTTTCTCATGTCTTCTTTATATTTTATGCAAACAAACTATTCATACTTTATTGTTATATATAAAAATAATTATTTAAGAGGTTTTTATTTTTCGCGTTGTATAAGTTCTTTAGTCTCTAAATTAATGAAGTGTGGCGATACCAAATATGAACTTGGCACAGCAATTGCTAAAGCTTAAGTAACAAAATTTGTTTAAGTCATATAAATCGTGCGTTCATTGTGGGGGAGATCAAAATGATGAAGTTTGCACTTAAAGCAGTAACATTCGGCGTACTCACGGCAGGTTCAACCATGGTTATGGCTGAAGATGCTCCATCTTTTTACGGCATCACCGCAACTGGTAGTGTGGCTGCTACTACAGATTATCGCTTCCGTGGTATTACGCAGTCTTCAAACAACCCAGCTATTCAAGGTGGCTTCACTTTCTCTCATAAGTCAGGTGCTTATGTTGCGCTTTGGGGATCAAGCGTAGACTTTAATACACCTGGTGTTTCAACTGAAACTGATATCTCGTTAGGTTATACCAACACCTTAAAACTGTCAGATACACTTGCACCGACTTATGATGTTGGTGTGATCCGTTATGGTTACATTGGCTCTGACTCAAAATTCACTAATCCATACAATGGTGACACTGGTTTTGACTTTACCGAGTTTTACGGAAAATTAACGTTTGCAGATTCTTTATTTAAAGGTGATGCCCTTAGTGTCGGCGTGAATTATTCTAATGATTACTGGGGCCACTCTGACGAGTTCTGGTATTTTAACGTGGGTTATTCGGCACCAATTGCTGACACCGGATTTACTGGACTTGCTTCAGTTGGTTATAACAAGCTTAAAAACAAAGATTCTTTACTTGTAGTTGCAGGTGGACCAGGTGAAGATGATAGCTATATTGATTATAAAGTCGGCGTAAACTATAACATCTTGGGTATTGTTGCTGAGCTAGATGTTGTCGGTACAGATATTAGTACTTCTGGCATGACTGATGCTCAGAAAAAACCTTATGACACAGGTTTAGTGTTTAGTTTAACTAAAACATTCTAAGTTGGGGTTTTAAAAAAGCGGGTCAATAAACCCGCTTTTTTATTAGTTTTCTATTTCAGAAAGTAGTTGTTTTAACTGGTTAAGCTCAATATCCGTGGCTTTGGTCAACGGCTTGCGTGGTGTACCCGCAGCGACACCTTTTAGTTGTAAACCAGCTTTAATCGTTTTAGGCAGACCACCCTTTACAATAAAGCGTAGTAGAGGAAGTTGCTGATAAAATGACTTCTGGGCCTGTTCCAATTCACCATTTTTTACATGTTCAATGAGCTGTTGAGGTCGTTGACCTAACAGATTGGGTGCTGCTGTACACCAACCGCTTGCTCCTGCGCATAAAGCTTCTAAAGCTAGAGGGTTACAGCCGTTATAAAACGGAAGTTCACCTTTTGATAGCTCATAAATTTTATGCATGCGCTGAATATCGCCGCTGCTTTCTTTTACCATCATAATATTTGCAATGTTATTAAACATGCGCACGATTAATTCAGGAGACATATCAACACCACTGGTCGCGGGGTTGTTATAAATCATAATTGGTAGAGTAGTTTCTTGGGCAATTGCTTGATAATATTCAAAAATCTCTTGGTCTGTTAGCTTCCAATAAGATACAGGAATCACCATAAGTGCATCTGCACCATAGCTTTGCGCGACTTGGGCTTTTTTGATGGCTTGATTAGTCGTGAGTTCTGAAATTCCAATAATGACAGGCACGCGCTTATTAATGCTTTCAATTGAAGTTTTCGCGACTAAGCACCATTCATCCCATTCAAGATAAGCGCTTTCACCTGTACTGCCTAAAGGTGCAATCGCGTCGCAGCCATTTTCAATAAGCAAATCCAGCATTTGTTTTAGAACAGGAAGATTGATGTTATTGTCATCAGAAAAGGGAGTAACAGGGTAGCCAATAATGCCGTTTAATTTCATGGTCGAGGTCTCTTTTTAAATACAGTCAGAATGTTCTTTCAAAGCTTTACGTGCGTAGTAAGCAAAGTTCACTTTGTTGCGTTTATCAGTAGACACCCAATCGTGGGCTTCTGCTGCCAAAGCGTGGGGGATAGGCTGGATTTGTCCGGCAGACATGGCTAAAAGTTGCAGTTGAGCTGCGCGTTCAATTAAAAGAGCTAAGTTGCATGCTTCTTCAATGGTTTTTCCTGTGACCAATTGACCATGATGAGACAATAAAACAGCGCGGTTTTTACCCAGCGCGGAAGAAATCAAAAGACCTTCTTCATTACCTACAGGAACTCCCGGCCAATGACCTACAAATGAGCAGTCTTCGTAAAGTGCGCAAACGTCCATTTGGGAAACCATAAGTGGAATCTGTAACATCGATAGAGCCGCTACATGGGTAGGATGCGTATGGATAATACAGTTCACTTCTGGGTGTTCTTTATAAATCCATGTGTGGAAACGGTTGGCTGGGTTTGCCATGCCTTCTTGATTGATGGGTTCTAAGTCCTGATTCACCTCAAGCAAGTTTGAAGCAGTAATTTCATCAAAACCTAAACCGAAACGTTGAGTAATAAAGGTTTCTTTATTTTCACTACGGCATGTAATTTGACCCGCTAAACCAGCGTCATGCCCATGATCGAATAAAATACGGCAAGTCAGTGCAAGCTTTTGACGGTCTGTTAAATCTAAGTCGCTCATCCACTTTTGCATGTCTTGCTGTGCGTGTTGCATCAAGTCGTGTTTATTTACAGAAGCAGTCTTCATCTCTTCTCCAGTCCAGTTGACCAAATTAAGTAGGTGAAGGCAGAATAGAAAATATCTGGATGGATAAATACATCCAGTTTTTATAAGTTATATGGTCCAGATGGGGCGAATATGCTAAGACCTTGGCAAATACATTTCCGCATTGATGAAAGAGAAGAAAAAACGGTTTTTCTAAAACTAACTAACTTGATTAGTCAGGAAATTTTGAGTGGCCGTTTAGTACAGGGCACTATGCTGCCGGGGTCTCGCAGCCTGTCAAAAGAACTAGGGATTAATCGGAAAACGGTACAAGCAGTCTATGAAGAATTAGAAGCACAAGGATGGCTTGTGACTCGGCCTCGAAAAGGCACATTTGTGGCAGATGTTTTACCGGAAAAAAAGCCTCATATAGAGCCAAGAGCTGATCGAAAAGTTAGTAATAAACCAATAATTCAACAAGTTGCTCAGCGGCCCCATAACGATGGTGTGCCAGATCCGAGGCTTATTCCCTATGAATTGTTTTCGAGGGCCTATCGGCACGCACTCATTAAAATTACTCAAAACCAGTATATGGGATATGGTGACCCACGCGGTATGGCTGAACTAAGGCAGGCTTTAAAACAAATGTTGTCGATGGAACGTTTCATGAATGTTGCGGAAGATGAGATTTGTATTGTACGTGGTAGCCAGATGGGAATTTTTCTTGCCTCTCGAGCATTACCCAATCGGCAGGGCGTTATTGTCGTTGAAGAGCTGTATTACCCATCTGCTGTTAAAGCGTTCCAATCAAATGGCTTTCAAGTGGTTTCTGTCAAATTAGATGATCAAGGTATTGTTATTGAAGATCTTGAACGGATTTTAAAAGAACACTCGGTTGCAGCAATTTATACAACGCCACATCATCAGTACCCTACAACCGTTACCATGACAATGAGCCGCCGTCTTCAACTCTTAGAGCTTTCAAAAAAATGGGGGTTTTACATTATTGAAGATGACTATGACCACGAATTCCACTATGACAGCCGGCCTATGCCACCCTTAGCAAGTTTGCCCCATTCTGAGTTGGTTATTCATGTAGGTTCATTGTCTAAAGTTTTTGCACCCGGTATTCGGTTAGGTTACATCGTGGCAGCTCCAACCATCATTCAAACTATTACTGAAGATATTTTATTGATTGATCGGCAGGGCAATAATATTACAGAACTCGCTTTAGCAGATTTAATGCAACGAGGGGAGATCAAGCGTCATATTCGTAAAATGAAAAAGATTTATCAGTTACGTCGAGACCATGCGTTAGCTGAGTTTCAAAGAGTTTTTGCTGAAAGTATTGAGATACAACCGCCTGCGGGTGGAATGGCTTTGTGGGTAAAATTTCAGAAATCATTTACTCAAGATCAGCTCATAAAGCTAAAAGAACTCAACATTGATACAGAGCAGAAGTTTAAACAGAAAGAATGTGCTAATCATTGTATTCGCTTTGGTTTTGCAGCTTTATCAGAGAAAGAAATCACCTCTCTAATTGAGACCTTAAATGAAGCTCTTTAATAAAAGAACAGCGGACTCATAATCCGCTGTTTAATTTTAAGAATGATTACCTCGATAAGAGAGTGCTTCTGTAAGATGAGGACTTTGAATGATCTCACTTTGAGCCAAATCGGCAATAGTACGAGCAACCCGTAAAACGCGATGATAAGCACGAGCAGATAAATTTAAACGTTGCTGAGCCATTTCAATCATTCGCTGTGAAGTACTATCGAGAACGGCATGTTGTTCCAGTTGTTTTGGTGAGAGCGCCTGATTCAAACCACCCTGTCTTTGCATTTGTTGTTCATAAGCATAAATCACACGTTGTCGCACAGTTGTAGAATCTTCTGCAGGCGTTGGGTCTTGCAGTTCTTGAGCTTTTAATGGCGGTACATCAATATGTAAATCGATGCGGTCGAGTAACGGTCCCGATATGCGGTTTTGATAGCGTTTAATGCTTTCTGGTGAACACTGACAACGGCTATCTTGATTAAATGCATACCCACATGGACAAGGATTCATTGCTGCAATGAGCTGAAAGTTCGCCGGATAAGTAATTTGCCGAGCCGCACGTGAAATAATGATTTCTTTTGACTCAAGCGGTTGGCGTAAGACTTCTAGAACCTTTCTGTCAAACTCGGGGATTTTCCTAATTCATTAAATAGTTGTCAAAAATGATTCAATTTTAAGTTCCAATTTGGATCTAGGGATTGCCTCATTCATTGAATCGATATTGTTTGTATCCTTAGTATATTTAAAATACAATTTTACAAATACACGATGAGTCTTAGCCATGAATACATCATCAGTACAATCTATAGATAATAAAATAGTTTTAGCAAAGGCCTTTTTCAATACGGGTAAAGAATTCAATTTTACTCAAACTCAACTTGCCGCTATTTTGGGAATATCTGAGCCAACAATAAATAGATTAAGAACACAACTTGAAATAGATCCTGCATCTAAGCAAGGTGAATTAGCATTATTATTTATTAATCTATTTATAGCCTTACATGATTTAACAGGTGGTGATTCAGATTGGATTCTGTATTTTCTTAAATCAAAAAATAGAGTAACTGGTGGAGTGCCAATGGAACAGATTGAAACTGTTCGTGGTTTAGTTTCAGTTCTTCAATTTGTTGAAGCTATTCGACGCTAATAATATGTGTATCTATATACACATATATTTTGATGCTCATAGCAGCAATGAGTTTGTATTTTTTGAATGAAGTAGTGTCACAACAAAGAAGTATCCATAAAGTATAGTGGAGCAGTGCAATCTTTTCTAGGCAATCGCTTAAATGATCCTAGTCAAATAATCAGACAGACATTCCCTCTAAAGCTCTAAAATACTTCTGCTCAAAAGCTGTTGGTGTGATTACTGCTATTGATACGAAAGAAAATATTCTAACACTCGACTATGAAGCAATTCCTGTAATGACCATGGGCTTTAAAGTTACGGACCCAGCATTATTAAATTGTTTAACTGTAGGGGAGAAGGTTA
>NZ_JAWVAV010000035.1:0-33236 GCF_033599315.1 Acinetobacter sp. OYA S30 | reverse complement strand
TCTTCCTTGTTTCCATTTTTATAAAGATATTCCGATTTGCTTAGGATAAATCCGTATAGTTGTGCATAATTAAAGTACTGATTTGTAATGTTAGAAATCTTTTCATCTTTAGTAATAAAATAAAGTTCATGTAGTAAACCAAGTAGTTCATTAACATTATTTATAAATTCACTTAAATCTGATTCATTTATCTCAATAGGAATGGTTCTATCAGGTTGATCGGGATACAGAAGGTATTTGCTAATTAATCCATCATACTTATGTTCTAAGGGTGAAATTTTACGTATTATCTTTAAAATATCCTTTTTATGTTCAGTTTCGATGCTTAAATTATGTGGCTTTACCCAGTCATCATACAAAGAGTATGCGATGTAAGCCGCTGCTAAGGTAGTAATACCACCAAAAACAGAACCTACAATAGACCAAGTATCTTTTAAAGAGCTTGACGAGCCATTAAAGTCAAAAATAATCCATGTTAGTGCAAATATAAACAATAATGACACGAATGAAACGGCAACAACATTTCCAATTAAATCTTTCGTTTTCATATCATGAACTTCTATTAATTATTTCTCTATATGGTAATGTTCATCAAAATAGTATTTTTCTGAGACATCTAACTAATAATCAAATTCTAAATAAAGATGACTTAACGATTTACCTTTAGCTTCGTATCATACTCATAACTATATAATTATTATTTAAACACAATGACCAACCTATTTCCTTATAGAAGGGTTCCCCATACTTAATTGTGTGCTCGATATAAAAGTAGACCCAATCTTTCATTTCTTAATTCTCAATTATTTAGTAAGTAATTTAATTTTTTCTACCCATTTTGCATATGCTTCCGTTTGCTGGGGTAGGTACTCATAATAATCATATGTGCCTTGTTCGCCAGACATAACATGCCCAATCATGAGCTGTGCTACATCACGCGATGTAAATGCACTGAAATTAGTACGAGCAGTTCTTCGTAGATCGTGCAATGACCAATGCTTCATATGATAGTCATGATGTCTTCTGAGTCGCTCCATCAAGTAACCAGGTAATGAATTAGATGATCCATGACTCATAGGTGTTTCTTCACTATCATTCGTTAAGAAATACTCACATGAGCTATAGTCGAAAGCTTCGACAATTAATGCCTCCATTTCAGGCAAAATAGGGCGAATGATTTCACGACCAGTTTTTTTGCCGGTCTTATTGTTTACTACAGGAACAATCCAGACCTTTCTATTTAAATCGAAATCAGTCTTTTTGGCTTTTCTGAGTTCGCCATTTCTACAACCAAACATTAAACATAATTTTAAGAAAATTTTGTTTTTAGGCAGAATATTTGACTCTTCAATAGCCAGCCATACCATTTTAATTTCTTCATCAGAAAGAAATCTGGTTCCTCTATTTCGCTCAATTCCCAAATCTTCCTTGGCATAGATGTCAGATAAAACATTTACCTCAAGTAATTGTCTCTTTTTAGCCCACTTAAGGACCTGTTTTGCATTCGTTAAAACTCGATCTGCAATAGAAGGTACTTCATTAGCTAGTTCTTCAAGTAAAGCTAACCATTGTTGCAAAGTAATTCTATCAACTGGTAAATCACCGATTTCAGGTATTACATGCTGCTCAAAAGTATTCTTAATTTGCTGGGCAGATGTTTTCTTCTTTAGACAATAACTTTCATACCAATCATTAAAGACATCTTCAAATGTACTTGCATCGATGTATTTTTGCTGCTGTACACGAACCTCAACTTTAGGATTCATTCCCTTATCTAATAGTGAACGCATTTCACTAGCTTTTACACGTGCATCTTTGAGAGAGATATGAGGGTAGGTACCAAGGTCTAAACGTTCAGCTTTTCCAGCAAAACGATACCGAAGCTGAAAAACAATTTTACCTTTAGGTGAGACTCTGACACTCATTGAATCCCGATCTGCTATTTCTTCAACTTTATCACGTGCCTTGCCGTTATTAGCTTTCAGCCACACTTCAGTTAAAGCCATAGTCCACCTGTGTACATAATTTTAGTTGAGCGAGAGGTAAGTACAAATATGTACACCAATGTGTACATAATTAATGAGACTTATTCTGTCCTAAAATGTCTTAGTATGTCTATATTAAAAACGAGGGAAATATTGAGAAATAAGGCTTTTATTGTTGTTTTTGTCTTGGTGTGTCTTAGAGTGGCTAAATGGCATTAATTCTTTTGAACGATTAATGCCATAGTTGTTCCATATAAGCCATGACCCTGAGAGGCTTGTCAGGGTCAGTTACACAAAAAGTGAAGTCTTATTTTTGTTCAAGCCAAGCAGGTAATGCTGCCATAACTTGTCCAAACTTCTCGTTAAGTGGCGCGCCACCTTGTGCTAAGTCAGGTTTACCACCACCTTTACCACCTAACTCGGTCGCTAGATGTTTGATGATGTCACCTGCTTTTAGATTTGCAGTGTATTGCGACGCGACTGATGCAAGCAGGCTGACTTTGTCACCCTCTACACCTGCTAACACAATCACTGCGTTCTCTAATTTTGATTTTACACTGTCATGTAAGTTGCGAAGCGCTTTGGCATCAACACCCTGAACAGTAGTAATAAGCGTTTGACGACCAGCAATAGTTTGAACTTGGTCAATCAAATCAGCCGCTTGGAAGTTTGCCAATTTTTGGTTGAGTTGTTCAATCTGCTTTTGTAATGCAGAAACCAATTCTACATTAGCTTGTACACGCTCAACCGTTTGGTCTTTCTGTGCTTTTAATAAGCTATTAATGTGCTGGATATCATGATCAGCTTTTTGTACTACTTCTAATGCTTTAGTACCGGTCACTGCTTCAATACGACGTACGCCGGCAGCTACACCACCTTCAGAAGTGATTTTGAATAAACCAATATCACCTGTACGTTTTACGTGAATACCGCCACAAAGTTCGATTGAGAAGTTTTTCTCGTCAATGACAGAGCCCATAGAGAGCACACGAACTTCATCACCGTATTTTTCACCGAACAACATCATTGCACCTTTTGCTTTCGCAGTTTCAATGTCGAGTAGTTCAGTTGTTACGGCAGTATTTGCAATGATTTCAGCATTTACGAGACGTTCAACTTGTTGTAGTTGTTCAAATGACACAGGTTGGTCATTTGCAAAGTCAAAACGTAAGATATCACTTGCAACCAAAGAGCCTTTTTGTTGTACATGCGAACCTAAAATTTGACGAAGGGCAGCATGCAACAAGTGAGTTGCTGAGTGGTTACGCGCAGTAGCTTCACGAATGTCTGCTTTAACAATCGCTTCTACATTTTGATTGGTTTTAAGGTTACCAACAGTCACAATACCTTGATGAACAAAGGCACCACCAGACTTTTTCGTATCCTGAACTTCAAAAATACCTGTTTCGTTTTTGAAGATACCAGTATCACCAATCTGACCACCGCTTTCAGCATAGAAAGGAGTTTGGTTTAAAACTATAAGTGCTTCGTCGCCTTCAGAAACTTCATCAACTTGTACGCCATCTTTATAGATCGCTACAATCTGGCCTTGACCGGTTGTGTTGGTATAACCGTCGAATTGAGTTTCGCCTTCAACTTTTACAATGTTGTTATAGTCAACAGCAAATTTACCAGCATCACGCGCACGTTGACGCTGTGCAGCCATTTCAACTTCAAAACCTGCTTCATCAATAATAAAGCCACGTTCACGTGCAATATCAGCAGTTAAATCTGTTGGGAAACCGTAAGTGTCGTAAAGTTTAAATACAGTCGCACCCGGAATAGTTTTATCTTTTAACTGAGCAAGTTCACCTTCAAGAAGTTTTAAACCTTGCTCTAAGGTTTTAGCAAACTGTTCTTCTTCACGAATTAAGGTTGCTTCAATGACTTCACGGCGAGCTTCTAACTCAGGATAAGCCTGTCCCATTACTTCAATTAATGGTTGCAACATTTTGTAGAAGAACGTACCTGTTGCGCCAAGCTTGTTACCGTGACGGACAGCACGGCGGATAATACGACGTAATACATAACCACGTCCTTCATTACTTGGGTTTACACCATCAGCAATTAAGAAGCAGCAAGAGCGGGCATGGTCTGCAACTACACGTAAAGAAGGCTGACCTTCATCTTCAATACCAATGATGTTTGCAGCAGCTTTTAATAAGTGTTGGAACAGGTCAATGTCATAGTTTGAATTAACATGTTGCAATACGGCAGAAATACGCTCTAAGCCCATACCTGTATCTACAGATGGAGCAGGGAGTGGGTGAAGTACGCCATCAGCAGTACGGTTAAACTGCATGAAAACGTTGTTCCAGATTTCAATGAAACGGTCACCGTCTTCTTCAGGTGAACCAGGTAAACCACCCCAAATGTGTTCACCGTGGTCGAAGAAAATTTCTGAACATGGACCGCAAGGACCTGTATCACCCATTGCCCAGAAGTTATCTGATGCGTATTTTTCGCCTTTGTTATCACCAATACGGATAATACGTTCTGGTGCTAGGCCGATTTCTTTATTCCAGATGTCATAAGCTTCGTCATCAGTATGGTAAACCGTGACATAAAGTTTATCTTTCGGTAAAGCAAGCCATTGTTCGCTAGTTAAAAATTCCCATGCGAACTTGAGAGCATCACGTTTGAAATAGTCACCAAATGAGAAGTTACCCAACATTTCAAAGAATGTATGGTGACGAGCTGTATAACCAACATTATCTAAATCGTTATGTTTACCGCCTGCGCGTACACATTTTTGTGAGGTTGTTGCACGTACATAATCACGTTTTTCAAGACCTAAAAAACAGTCTTTAAACTGGTTCATCCCAGCATTTGTAAATAATAAAGTTGGGTCGTTGGCAGGAACAAGAGAACTCGATGCAACACGTGTATGCCCTTGCGTTTCAAAGTAGCGCAAAAATGCTTCACGAATTTCAGCAGATGTCATTAAACGAGTACTCACAACCAAGTCACTCCATATTTTCGAATTTGGCTAAAAGCATCACCACAAGTTTATTTGTTCACAAAACTCGCATGTGATACGGGGCTTATTTTTAAAAAACGCTAAATTGTAACGGAAAAACCCCACCGAACCAACGATTTTAGAGGGAATATCTTACAAAACTGTGATTTGGCTAAAAATCTATATTCAATTAGCCATGACGTGTTTTACTATATGCCTTCTTTCGCTTCTCGTTTTGTAGATAAGGATAGGTCATGCAACGTATCGCCATTAATGGGTTTGGCCGGATTGGACGTAATGTTTTACGTGCCTGGTTTGAGAGCCCGAAACAATTTCATTTTGAAATCGTGGCGATTAACGATATAGCAGATGTACATACACTGGTACATTTATTCAAATATGACTCAACGCATGGTCGTTTTAATGGCAAAGTTGATATCACCATTGAAAATGAAAAGATTTATTTAAATATTCAATCTAACCAGAGACTCTTAAAGGTTGAAGTTTTGCAGCAAAAACAGCCGGAACTTTTACCGTGGGCAAGTTTAAAAATTGATGTTGTACTTGAGTGTACAGGTTTATTCCGCTCCCATGCTGATGCTACCCGCCATTTAGAAGCAGGGGCTAAAAGGGTCATTATTGGCGCTGCGCCTTTTGATCATGTTGATGCTGCAATTGTTTATGGTGTTAACCATGCTGATGTGAAAGCGACTGATCAGATTATATCGAGTGTGTCATGTACGACACAGGCTTTAGTTCCACTGGTTAAAATCATTGATGATGCATTTGGCATAGAAACAGCGCTTATGACGGAAATTCATGCGGTAACAGCAGATCAGTCTGTGCTTGATCATGCGCATCGTGATTTGCGTCGTGCTCGAGCTTCTGGGCAAAACATTATCCCGACTACTTCTAGTGCGCTTGGTGCTTTAAAGCGTGTGATGCCAAAAATGGAAGACCGTATTGATGGTTACTCAATTCGGGTACCTACCATTAATGTAGCGGCAATTGATTTAACGTTTATCGCGCAATCTCCAATTACGGTTCATCATATTAATGAATTGCTAATTAAAGCATCTCAAACAGATTATGCAGAAATTATGGCTGTAACAGATGAACCATTAGTTTCAAGTGATTTTAATCATTCGCCTTATTCACTTATTGTTGATTTAACTCAGACCATGGTTGTTGGACATCAAGCCAAAGTATTTGCTTGGTATGATAATGAATGGGGCTATGCAAATCGTTTATTAGATTTGTGTGATTCCTTTTAAATACTATACAAAACTAATTAATTAAGGATGTTAAATTAACATCCTTTTTTATAGTTATTAATTCTGGGTAATAAAAGTTAAAAATAATTTAAAATTATAAATATTTGTGTTGTACAAAATTATATCTATTTGTATGATTTGCAAACATTAAAATTTTAAATATAGAGTTCATATGAAGTTTAACTTAAAAAGAATAAGTGGATTTTTAATTATTACATCTACTCTTATTTTAACTGCTTGTAGTGGTGAAGGCTCAGATCAAAATACAAATGATCAAGCTGAAAGTAATTTAGAAAAAGAAGACACTATTTATAAAGTTTATTATCAACCTTCGGATATTTCTTCAGGTATCTATAGTGACTTTTTTGAAATTACGCCATATTCAATTAAGAATAATGAGATTTTCTTTGCAAAGTCACATAATCAGCCATTAGAAACTGAACTTTTAACTGAGCAGAAAGTTTTAAATAAAGGGACCTTACAAACGAATATCGTGAAAAGGTTAACTCCTAGCAGTTGGTCTTATGAGAGAATCCCTAATCTAAAACAAAATTTAAAATTTGAGATTGTAAAATTAGATGGAGAAAACATCTTTGATCGTGTATTGCCAGGCTATAAAGAATATAATAATTTAGAAACGAGCCTTAATAATCAACTTGATAAAAATTTAATTGACTTCTATCAAAACTATAAGAATGTTAGGTTCCCAAAAAATAGTTACTGTTATCGTCTAAAAGAGTCTCAATGGAATCAATCTTATATTTCATATATTTCTAGTTTTAATACAAATCCTTCATTTAGTGAGAGAAAAAAGTCAATTATCGAAAGATATAATAACCTAGGCCTAGATAAAAAGTATTTTAGGCTTATAAATTCGCAGAGGTATGGTTATAACTTAGTTGTTTTAGAAAACCTAGAAAATGGTGATGTCCAAAGCACATTAGGAAATAATAATGATCAGTCTGCTACTATTGATTTTGTATCAAGCAGCTTATGGAATGCTGATAAAAGTTTGGCTTTTGAGAAGTCACATCTTTATTCGACAGATGACAACCCGCTTAATAGCGTACACTCATTAATTGCTTTAAAACAGAAGTTAAAAATTGCAGATCTTGAAAAAGGTTGCTTTGCTTTTAACACTCAAGCAGCTCAAGCTATTCAAAAGTTAAATTTGGTTAATTGGAAACCGGGTGATAGTTCAGTTATTGCCCCATTCTTTGGACTAAGAACTTTTATTGATAATAGAAGTCAAAAACAATAAGTCTTTGAATATTATTTTTAATTCATAGAGTCTACTTTTTGACTTTAGAGTTTATTAAGAAAGATTTATGCAAATTGTCAGGTGCATGGCACAAAGTATCATGCTACACTAAGAGAAATCGGGTGTGTTCCCGATTTTTTTATGTGGGGTCGTTCCACGTTGATCAGATTTTAGGCTTGAAATATGACCATTTCAGAGACATGGTTGCTGCCTGACGGGGTAGCAGATGTATTGCCGGAACAGGCGCAAGTCATTGAAAAACTTCGCCGTGAAGCTATAGATTTCCTCGCAGTACGAGGTTATCAACTGGTATATACACCATTTATCGAATACATCGAATCGTTGTCTTCATTATCAGAATCAAATCAAGACCTGGATTTAGTAACTTTTAAGGTGATTGACCAGCTTTCAGGCCGTTTACTCGGTATCCGTGCTGATATGACACCGCAAGTTGCACGTATTGATGCACATGTAAGACCTGTTGAAGGTGTTGCACGTTACTGTTACGCAGGGACTGTATTACATACAAAACCACAAAATTTCAATGCGACTCGCGCACCTTTACAATTAGGCGCAGAGTTATATGGACATGATAGTATTGAAGCTGATGTCGAAATGGTCGATGTGATGCTGGGTTTGATTGAAAATGCCTATACTTTGCAAGGCGCACATTTAGACTTAGGGCATGTAGGCCTATTTCGTAGCTTAGTAAAATATGCTGGTCTTTCTAAAAATGAAGAGCATGAGTTATCTGATCTTTATCAAAGAAAAGCATTACCTGAGTTAGCTGAATTTACCCAAAATTTAAATATGGGTTCAGATTTCTATGCACTTGGCCGTTATGCAAGTGATTTAGATGCCTTACAAGCGCATTTAAGTGCAGATATTTTAAAAGATGCTGAATTTGATGCTGCATTAAATGCACTTAAAACCACTCTCGAACAGATTAAAAACCGTTGGCCAGCACTTAATGTTGGAATTGACGTGGTTGAACTTCGCAGTTACCACTACCACACTGGTTTGATGTATGCAGTTTATGCACCAAATCGTGCCGCACCTTTAGCACAAGGCGGCCGTTATGATGGTATTGGGGAACACTTCGGTCGTGCACGTCCGGCTACCGGTTTTAGTTGTGATTTATATGCTTTAGGTGCGAACCAGTTTGCCGAAATCGAAACTGTAGTGGCGCCTAAAGGTACAGAAGCTGATTTACTTAAAGCAATTGCGAATGCGCGTTCAGAGGGTTTACGTGTAGTTCAATTGTTAGGTAATGATGATTTAAGTTCTATTCCTTATGCAACACATCAATTGGTATTGCAAAACGGACAATGGAATATTGAAAAGATTTAAACGCCAGCAGTAAGTTTTTTACTGATGGTTTCCAATTTTAACAGCATGATGTAATGAGGCTATTATGGGCAAAAATGTTGTGGTACTTGGTACCCAATGGGGCGACGAAGGTAAAGGTAAAATCGTCGACCTGCTCACAGATCAGGCGGCTGCGGTAGTACGTTATCAAGGCGGACATAACGCAGGTCATACTCTTGTCGTAGGTGGTAAAAAGACTGTATTACACCTCATTCCATCAGGCATTTTACGTGAAAACGTATTGTGCTTAATTGGCAATGGCGTGGTGCTTTCACCAGCAGCATTAATTGAAGAAATGGGAATTTTGGAAGCTGAGGGTGTTCCGGTTAAGGAGCGTCTACGCATTTCTCCAAACTGTCCACTTATTTTGCCTAACCACATTGCTCTTGATCAGGCACGTGAAAAGAAACGTGGTAACGCTAAAATCGGTACTACAGGTCGTGGTATCGGTCCTGCGTACGAAGATAAAGTTGCGCGCCGTGCAGTGCGTGTTGCTGACCTTGTTCGTGGTGGTGCAGCGTTAGAAGAAAAACTAGCCGAAATGCTAGAGTTACATAACTTCCAATTGACTCAGTTCTACGGTGTAGAAGCGGTTAAATTTGAAGACGTATTGGCTCTTTGCAACCAATGGCGTGAAGTTCTTGCTCCATTAGTGATTGACGTAACTAAAGTATTACATGACTACCGCAAAGAAGGTAAGGCTGTAATGTTTGAAGGCGCTCAAGGTTCACTTCTAGACATCGACCACGGTACTTATCCGTATGTTACCAGCTCAAATACAACTGCTGGTGGTGTAAGTTCTGGTTCAGGTATGGGTCCTTTACATCTTGATTATGTATTAGGTATTACGAAAGCTTATACAACACGTGTAGGTGCTGGTCCGTTCCCAACTGAATTGGTTTACGATGCTGCAAGTGATTCTGGTGACCCAATTGGTAAACATTTGGGTACTGTGGGTCATGAGTTCGGTGCTTCTACTGGTCGTCAACGTCGTTGTGGTTGGTTTGATGCTGAAATCTTACGCCGTTCTGTAGATGTAAACTCACTTTCAGGTATTTGCTTAACTAAACTTGACGTTTTAGATGGTTTAGAAGAAGTGAAAATCTGTGTAGGTTATGAAAATACAGATTCAGGTTGTGTAGGTTCTTCTGATGCGGTTTCTTTCGAATGCTTGAAACCAATTTATGAAACTATGCCAGGTTGGAGCGAGTCAACTGTTGGTTTAACGAGCATTGACCAATTACCTGCAAATGCTTTGGCTTATGTAAAACGTATTGAACAATTAATCGAATGTCCGATTGATATCGTTTCAACTGGTCCAGACCGAGCAGAAACAATCATTTTACGTCATCCATTCTCTGCGTAATTCGCAAAGATAAAAATAGCCTCCTAAAAGGGGGCTTTTTTTATACCCTACTAAAGTGCAGTTTTGGTTTGGTTCGATTCAGATTAAAACATGATATATAGATCAGGAATCATAGGCTCAGGATGAAGCTGCAACCCACTATTTCGAAAACCATTTTTTATTCTTTTTTATTTGCTATAGGTGGTTCACCCACATTAGCAATGCTGATTATTTATGGTCAAAATTATAATCCGGACTTCTTTATGACGGCATTTATGAGTCTTTCTGTCCTGATTGCTTGTGTCCTCATTCCTGTTGTTCTCATACAAAACAGTTATTTACTCTGGAAGAGGAAAAATCCTAATCTTGAAGAGAAAGTTAAGACTTTAAGTCACGTTTATCTTGGTTTAAACATAATATGTTTAATATTCTGGATTTATTTGATGACTTTATCTAATTGACCGTTACATAAATACTATGATCGTGAAGAAATGAGAGATTTAAAGCGTGAGTGGTATTTCTTATAATAAGTGCAAAAGAATAAACAGTTTTTTGACGATTTAGGTGACCCATGTTAATGAATAAAAAGTTCGTTCTAAGCTTGTGCGCAGCAGGTGCAGTAACAATTTCTGGTTGTGCCACAATGGCTGATATGGCAGGTGCAGATACCGCAACCTTAAATGCTCAATCTGCGCAAAGTTTCAATAAAATGGTGCAGGAAGCGCGTGGTAAAGGTGCTTTAGATACAAGTTCAAGTACCTATAACCGTATTAATGCGGTTTTTAACCGTTTAAAACCTTATGCGAATCAAATGAATCAGACAGGCCAGCCATTTAGTTGGCAATTGGCTGTATTGAAGTCAGATACGATTAATGCTTACGTTGCACCTGGTGGCAAGGTAGTGTTTTATACAGGTATTGTAAATAAACTGAACTTGACTGATGCTGAAATTGCAGCAGTTATGGGCCATGAAATGACTCACGCCTTGGAAGAGCATGCAAAAAGTAAAATTGGCGCTCAAGCTTTAACTGATTTAGCGTTAAATATTGGTTTAAGTCAGATTAATGGTGGTAATGTGAGTCAACTAGGCGCGGCTGCGGCTCAGTTAGGCACGCAAGTAGGTGTGGGTCTGCCATATTCTCGTAGTTTGGAAAGCCGTGCTGACCAAGGTGGTTTAATGCTAATGGCGCGTGCAGGTTATAACCCAAATGCAGCGATTACGCTTTGGGAAAAAATGAACAAGCTTGAAGGCAGTGGATCATCTTTCTTGTCTACTCACCCATCAAACGCTCAACGTATTAATGACATGCGTAAGAATTTACCTGCGGCATTAGCTATTTATAATGGTCGTAAGTAAGTTTTAACACTTATAGAACTGATGTTAAAAACGGATGCTTGAGCATCCGTTTTTGTTTTTAAGGAGCAGGATTAGGCTGTTGTATATGAATAGCCTCAATGCCTTGTAAAATCTCCGGTGAAAGCTCGATTTCAAAAGCTTGGATATTTTCTTTGAGCTGATCTAAATTGGTTGCACCAATAATTGTACTCGTCACAAAAAATTGCTGCTTAATAAAAGCCAGAGCCAATTGAGTCAGGCTTAAACCATGCTTTTCAGCAAGCTGTGCATATTGTTCAGTTGCCCATTCACTTTGCGGGTTGCTGTATCTGCTAAAGCGAGGGAAAAGTGTAACGCGGGCATTGGCTGGTCGAGCCCCATTTCTAAATTTGCCAGTTAAATAACCAAAAGCAAGAGGAGAGTATGCAAGTAAACCTACACCCTCATATTTGGCAATTTCTGACATACCGATTTCATAGGTGCGATTAAGCAGACTATACGGGTTTTGCACACTCACAAATTTACTCACACCTAAATTTTCGGCAAGCTGAAGGAACTTCATGGTGCCCCACGGTGTTTCATTAGATAAGCCGATATAACGAATGCGGCCTCGATTAATCTCTTTTTGGAGAGCGAGTAATGTTTCTTCTAAGGGAGTAGTATCGTAATCATTTTGGGCTTGCTGATTACCATAAGCGAGCGTTCCAAAGAAGTTGGTATGGCGTTCAGGCCAATGTAATTGATAAAGATCAATATAATCAGTTTTTAAGCGTTTGAGAGAGCCATCAATCGCTTGTGAAATATGTTCACTATTAAACTTGGTATGGCCGTCTCGAATATGTGTTCCACCAAAGCCGGGACCTGCAATTTTTGAAGCAAGGAATACTTTATCGCGCTGACCATGCTGTGCAAACCAATTGCCTAAGATGGTTTCGGTTGCTCCATATGTTTCTGGCTTAGGAGGCACGGAATACATCTCTGCCGTATCCCAAAAATATAAACCGTGTTCTAAAGCGTAATTGAGTTGTTCGAAAGCTTCTTGTTGAGTATTTTGCTCACCAAATGTCATGGTACCTAAGCAAATTTCAGGAAGGTTAATGCCAGTGTGACCAAGTGGTTTAAATTGCATACTGCGAAATCCTTAAGAAATTTTAAGTTAGCCTAACGGAGAATATGTATTCAACTTAAATCATAAAAACAGAATAGTTTGTAAGCTTTGTGTATTAACTCATTGTTGCATATAAAAAAAGCAAACCGAAGTTTGCTCTTTATTCAATAATTACGAGTAATTATTCTTCGTCATCGTAGTCTTCGTCAGTGACTGGGGTTTCTTCTAATGAAGTATCAAAAATTAGAATAGCTTTACCGTCAGTTTGAATCATACCTTGATCTTCTAAGGTCTTTAATACACGGCCAACCATTTCTCGTGAACACCCGACAATGCGTCCAATCTCTTGTCGAGTAATACGAATTTGACGGCCATTCGGCAAGATCATTGCTTCTGGTTGTGAAGATAGATCGATTAAGCAACGCGCAATACGACCTGACACATCAATAAATGCAAGATCGGTCATTTTACGAGTTGTATTTTTTAAACGACGAACGAGTTGTGCGAAAACGGCATAGCTGAGATCTGGATACTGTTTGCTCAGTTCGTGGAAGTTGTCATATGAAATTTCTGCAATTTCACAGACATCACGGGTACGAACTTCAGCTGTACGTTGAGGGTTCGGTTCGAAAAGCCCCATTTCCCCAAAGAAGTCACCAGGATTCAAATATGCCACAACAATTTCACGTTCATCGTCTTCACGTAAAATAATTGAAACTGAGCCTTTTAAAATTAAATATAAAGATTTTGACTCTGTTCCGGCATCAACAATTGTGGTTCGTTTTGGATATCTGTTGATGTGAGCACGTTTTAACAATGCTTTAACGGATTCAGGTAGTTGCCCCGGAGATAAAGCATCTGTGCTGAGTTGTGAAAAATTTGAAGTCATGCTTGATATGTTCCGAATAGGGTAAACAATTCACACAAGCTCGAGATGAGCTATTACACAGAAGAGATGAAATTCCTTATCAACTCATTTTATGTTAGTGTACAAAACAAGGGTCTGTTGACATTTCACAGATGGTTGCGACATAAGACAATTTTTCTGGACGTTACGAAGCAAGAACTATGGAATTTAGTCATTCTAAATCAATAGAGCTTAACAACGAAACGAACAAAAATCTGGCCTTGCGCTGCATCAAAGATGCTTTAATTGCACCTCAGATTCCGGCTGAAATTTAACAAACTTTATTACAAAACTGGACAAAGGATTGCCCTTGTCTGTGTTTTGCGTTTTATTTGGATTAATTTTTAGCTATTACGCAATCCATAGATGAAATGTCAACAGACCCTGCTTAAATTTATAATTTTTTTTGGGTAGTTGCAATGCAAACAAGTGTACATTGGCTAGAGAATGTTGCTTTTGAAGCGAAATCAGAGAGCGGTCATAGTGTAGTGATGGATGGCTCACCTGAGTACGGTGGTGAAAACCGTGGACCACGTCCTATGGAGTTGATATTAATGGGACTTGGTGGGTGTGCTTCGTTTGATATTGTGACTATTTTAAAGAAATCACGTCAAGATGTGACGAATGTCGTATGTCAGCTTAAAGCTGAGAGAGCAGATGCAATTCCGGCAGTTTTCACCAAGATCCATTTACACTTTGTAGTGACAGGTAAAGCTGTAAAAGAAAAACAGGTCGCAAAAGCAGTAGAGCTATCAGCTGAGAAATATTGTTCAGCAAGTAAAATGCTTTCAGATGGTGGCGTAGAAATTACTCACGATTTTGAGATTATTGAAGCAGCATAATTTTATTTGTGAATGCCTAAAAAATAAAAAAGCTAACAGTCATGTTGGCTTTTTTTATGATAAGAATAATTAAAAAATAAAAGGAGAGAGTTAAGTGAATATCCGTTTAGCACAATGGGAAGATACCGAGACCATATGTTATTTACTTAAACAAATGGGATATTCACAGCCTTTAAAAGTGGTTCAGGAACAATTTCAAATACTAAGTAAAGATCCTAATGCGATTATGTTGGTCGCAGCTGACGATTTAAAAGTGTATGGAGTTTTATCGCTTTATTTTATTCCACAAATTGCCTTACAAGGTGACTTTGCCAAAATATGTTATCTATGTGTTGACGAGAAGATGCGTAGTAAAGGAGTGGGGCATTTGCTTGTACAAGAAGCAGAACGGTTAGCGAAGCAACGTGGTTGTGACCGAATGGAACTTCATTCGGGGATACAAAGACCTTTGGCACATCAATTTTACCTAAGAGAAGGCTATGTCGAAGCGCCAAAGTACTTTCGTAAAGTTTTAAATTAATGAGTCGTATTTAAAAAAAGTTGAGGGTCTACCCGTGCATTGTTAAGGCTCATTCCCCAATGTAAATGGGGGCCTGTGACACGTCCTGTTTTACCGACGAGACCTAAAGTTTCCCCTTGACGAATATGTTGGCCTTTTTCTACTTTTATCTCGCTTAAATGACAAAACATACTAATTAAGCCTTGACCGTGATCGATTAATACAGTTTGCCCATTAAAAAAATAATGACCTGTTTGAACGACTACGCCGTCTGCTGGAGCAACTACTTTTTGGCCTATTGGTGCTGGAATGTCTAGACCTGAGTGTGGAGCACGTTCTTCACCATTAAAAAAGCGTTTTCTTCCAAAAGAATTGGTAAATTTACCCGAAGTTGGGCGTATAAATTTTGGTAAGGCTTGCCACGAACTTTGCGTAAATGAACTATAAACATCATTTTGTTCTTTAGCTTCTTGAGCGTAACGGTCTAATTGACTTTGATTGGGATTTACATAGTCTTGATTGGTAACTTTAAGGCGTTGCTCAGCATATGGATAGGATTTAACTTCTATTTGAATAGGGGCTTTATTGGTATCGAGTTGAACACTACCAAGTGGAGTAGATAACGGAATACCGAAAACAGCATAACGCTGCTGTCCTTCTTGGCTAATTAAAACCGGTTTGTGTTGAAAAGTGACCTGAGTAATATCCGAAGTTAAAGGAATAACTGCAATACCACCGGGTCTTCTTGAATCTTGGGGTAACTCCGCCATTGCTAGAGTCGAGCTAAAAAGACAAGTTGTTAATATAATATGTTTTAAGCGCATTTTTAATTTCAAAAACAGGATGGAATTGGAAAGATAAATTAATTCTTAATTCGGGAATTCTCAATGAAGTCTTTGTGAAGACTATAAAATAGATGAGAGTAAATATAAATATTCAAGATATTTAATAAAATGTAGCCGAAGTGTACTTGAAATATATACAAAACAAACCCATATTATAATCGAGTTTTACTCGCAGTATTTTTTATAACTTAATGAAAAATATATAAAAATTTATTTGAAATCCGAAAAAGTGTTCCCATCTATTACACAAGTACGAATTTGTTGTGAGGAATAACAAGAATGCGATTTGAAAAATTTACGAACCGCTTGCAGCAAGCCCTCTCAGATGCTCAATCCTTAGCGATGGGTAAAGACCATACAGCTATAGCAGGTATTCATATTTTGAGTACTTTATTGGAAGAGCCGTCCAATATTAGTTTGTTGCAACAAGCAGGTGCACGGTTACCTGAACTTAAACAAAAGCTAGAGCAGGCTTTAAAAGATGCTCCGACTATTGCTAACCCGACGGGCGATGTCAATTTAAACCCAGAAGCAGTTAAAGCACTCAACTTGGCAGATCGATACGCGCAAAAAGCTGGCGATGAGTTTTTGTCAACTGACTGGGTTTTATTGGGCTTGGCAGAAACTGGTGAAACAAAAAATATTTTAAGTGCCGTAGGTGTAACTCCCGACAGCTTACGCAAAGTAATTGAAAATATTCGAGGTAGTGACAAAGTCATGAGTAATAATCACGAAGACCAACGTGACTCACTTAATAAATATACGATTGATTTAACCGAGCGGGCTTTATCGGGGAAACTTGATCCGGTGATTGGGCGTGATGATGAGATCCGCCGTACCATTCAGGTCTTGTCACGCCGTACTAAAAATAACCCAGTACTCATTGGTGAACCTGGGGTAGGTAAAACCGCTATTGTTGAAGGTTTGGCACAACGTATTGTCAATGGTGAAGTACCAGAAGGCTTAAAGAATAAACGTGTTTTATCGTTAGATTTAGGCTCATTACTTGCAGGTGCTAAGTATCGTGGTGAGTTTGAAGAACGTTTAAAAGCTGTTTTAAAAGATTTGGCGAAACACGAAGGCGAAATCATCTTATTCATTGACGAGTTACATACACTCGTTGGTGCTGGTAAAGGTGACGGCGCGATGGATGCAGGTAATATGTTAAAACCTGCGTTGGCTCGTGGTGAGTTGCGCTGTGTGGGTGCAACAACCTTAGATGAATATCGCCAATACATTGAAAAAGATGCAGCCTTGGAGCGTCGTTTCCAAAAAGTGCTGGTCGATGAACCAAGTGTAGAAGATACCATTGCGATTTTACGTGGTTTGAAAGAAAAGTATGCGACTCACCATGGCGTACAGATTTTAGACTCAGCGATTATTGCTGCGGCGAAAATGTCTCATCGTTATATTACAGACCGTCAATTACCGGACAAGGCGATTGACCTGATTGATGAGGCCGCTTCTCGTATTAAGATGGAAATCGATTCTAAGCCAGAAGCACTTGATAAACTTGACCGCCGTTTAATCCAGTTGAAAATGCAATTGGAAGCGGTGAAAAAAGATGAAGACGCAGGCAGTAAGGCCGAAGTTACTCATCTTGAAAAACAGATCGCTGAAGTCGAGAAAGAATACAACGATCTGGAAGAAGTGTGGAAAGCTGAGAAAACACTGGTAGAAGGCACTAAACAAGCTCAGGTTGAACTTGATAAAGCACGTATTGCTTTTGAAAAAGCTCAGCGCGAAGGCGATTTGGCAGAAGCAGCACGTTTGCAATATGGCGTAATTCCAGAGCTTCAAAAACAATTGGAGCAAGACGAAGTTGCTGAAGAAAACGAAGAGCCAAAACTCATTCGTACAAAAGTAACTGAAAATGAAATTGCCGAAGTCGTTAGTGCTGCAACAGGTATTCCGGTTGCTAAAATGATGCAAGGCGAGCGTGAAAAACTCCTTCATATGGAAGAGTTCTTGCATGACCGTGTTGTAGGGCAAGATGAAGCAGTCGTTGCGGTATCGAATGCTGTTCGCCGTTCACGTGCCGGTTTGTCTGACCCGAATCGTCCTAGCGGATCATTCTTGTTCTTAGGACCAACAGGTGTTGGTAAAACTGAGTTGACTAAAGCTTTAGCTAACTTCTTGTTTGACAGTGATGATGCCATGATTCGTATCGATATGAGTGAATTCATGGAGAAACATTCTGTCAGCCGTTTAGTTGGTGCGCCTCCGGGTTATGTAGGTTACGAAGAGGGCGGTGTTTTAACCGAAGCTGTTCGCCGTAAACCATATAGCGTAGTGTTGTTTGATGAGGTTGAAAAAGCGCATCCAGATGTCTTCAATATCTTGCTACAAGTATTAGACGATGGACGCTTAACCGACTCACAAGGTCGTGTAGTGGACTTTAAAAACACGGTTATTGTGATGACATCGAACTTGGGGTCACAAGATGTACGTGAACTTGGTGAAGGTGCAACTGATGATGAAGTGCGTACTATTGTAATGAATGCGGTAAGTCAGCATTTCCGTCCGGAGTTTATTAACCGGATTGATGAGCTGGTGATTTTCCATTCACTCAAAAAAGCACAGATTCGTGGCATTGCCGATATTCAGTTGGACCGCTTACGCTCACGACTTGTTGATCGTGATATGAGTTTAACTGTAGATGACAGTGCATTTGACTTATTGATTGACGCTGGTTTTGATCCTGTATACGGAGCGCGTCCATTGAAACGTGCAATTCAACAACAGGTTGAAAATACACTAGCTCAAAAAATCTTGTCAGGTGACTTTGTTGCGGGTGATACCATTTTAGTTAAAGGCGAAAATGGTCACTTAGTGTTTGATAAGCTGAAACTCAGCTAAGTTTTTTCTGCTAAAACCGAAAAGAGAATATGGAAACATATTCTCTTTTTTTATATTTAACTTTTATGCTGATTTGAAGATATAAGCGCAATAATTGAATCTGCTACTTTCTGTGTGAGAGTTTTAAGTTTTTGTTCGGCATGACCTGATAAAAAATAATGATAATGATAAATACGTCCTAGATAAGAAATACAAATAAAGAAAGTACCTACAGGTTTTTCCGTGGTTTCACTTCCGCCAGGTTTTAATAAACCTGTGCAGCTCACAACAATGTCAGCTTGTTGAAATAGGGTTTGACCAAGCCTGCACATTTCTTCAGTTACTTGTGGCGATTCTGCTGTGTAGGTTTCAATTAACTTTGGATCAACTTTTAAAACACTGATTTTAATACTGGGGTCATAACTGACTAATCCACCCAGTAAAATATCAGCACCACTATTTTTATGAATCGAAAACTGACTGGTTAAGTAACCTGAACTGGCACTTTCAATAAATGCAACTTTAAGTAAACGGTCTTCTAATAACTGACAGCATTGCTGAAGCATTATTCCACCTCGTATGGTGTTTATTTATGAATAAATCTAACTACAAATAAATTATAAAATCACGTTAAGTGATCTAAGGGTATGGTTCAAGTCTAAGATAAAAATCTATAAAACTATTTGAATATTCACAAAAAGCCTGTGAAGAATTTCAGGTTTTAAAATGATCAATGCTAATTATCGGGAAGTTTCTTTATAACATTGCGACAAGGTTAAAAACTTGTTAGTTTGATTCGATATAACAAACAATAACAATTTTAGGATGAACATGATGAACAATAAGCAAGGGTGTGTGCTGGGAATTTTAAGTTGTATAGCGGTATTACCGACGAATCTATGGGCTGCACAGCCTATGAATGAAAGTGCGCTTGCAACTCAAACAGGAGCAGTAACGGCAGCTCTACCCGTAATTATTGCAAAAGCTCAAGATGATGCGAAGAAGCCAGAAATAGAGCAACGTCAAGTTCGGCAAACACTAGGGGATAACTATTTACAGCAGGTTCGATGGAATTCACTGCGCACAAGTGTGTTATCGCCTTATCAAGAACAAAAGCAAAATCAGGTCATTGATGGAAAAGAGAAGAAAAAGTTAGAAATGGTTGCTCTGCCAGAAAGAGCTGATCGTTTTACGCGTTATGATTTTGAGTCAAAGAATGTACATGGTGAAGTTATCATTACCGTGAAGTAATGATAACTTCCTGTTTCAAATTCAGATTAGTTTAGCCCTGGATGCTGAATTTTCCATGCACGGTGGATTTTTTGATTACGTTTAAAATCGGGTCCAATCGTTTCAGAAGTAATTTCTTCAACATCATATAAAGCCTCGATCTCTTCATCCATCTCAAAACCACGATAGTTATTTGAGAAGTAAAGTGTACCTTCACTTGTTAAGCGGTTCATTGCACGTTTAATTAAAGAGACGTGATCGCGCTGCACATCAAAAGTACCGTGGAACTTTTTAGAATTAGAGAATGTTGGCGGGTCAATAAAAATAAGATCATATTGTTCATGACCTTCTTTTAACCATTCAAAACAGTCACTTGCAAAGAACATGTGCTGTTCGTCTGCATGATCTACCGTTAAACCGTTTAAAACGAAGTTTTCTTTTGACCAGCTCAAGTAAGTATTAGATAAATCTACACTGGTTGTACTTGCAGCGCCGCCTAAAGCCGCGTGTAAGCTGGCTGTCGAGGTATAACTATAAAGATTTAAGAAGTGCTTACCACGTGCTTCTTTAGCAATACGTAAACGCATTTGACGGTGGTCAAGGAACAAACCTGTATCGAGGTAGTCAGTTAGGTTCACTAAAATTTTAGCTTTACCTTCTTGAACGATGAAACGTTTATTGGCTGTACTTTGTTTAGTGTACTGATTGGTACCAGTTTGACGCGCACGTGTTTTAATAAAGATTGCATCGCGATTTAATCCTGTTACCGCACGAATAGCAGCAAGCGCTAAGTTAAAACGTTTTTTTGCTTTTTCAGGATCAATCTTTTTAGGTGGTGCATATTCCTGAACATGTAAACGGTCGCCATATAAGTCTACAGCAAGGTTAAAGTCAGGGAGGTCTGCATCGTATAAACGTAAGCAATAGATATTTTCTTTGGTTGCCCATTTTTTCAAGGCAGTCATGTTCTTTTGCAAACGGTTAGCAAAGTCTTGAGCTTCTTCCATTTCAACAGGTTGAGCTTGCCAGTTTGCCAAGAATGGTTGAGTGACTTTTTCAGGTTTAACTGTACCGAAACGAACATAAATCGGTAATTTACCATTCATTAAGCGTAATGTTTCTGGTGCTTCAAATGCTAAAACATCGGCTTGTTCAATTTGTGCGGCAATAATTGCTGCATATTGATTTGGGAAGTTCTTTTGTAAGAGGGCAGATAAGCCTAAGTAAAGAGAACGGTTAGAAGCTTTGTCACCTAAGCGCTCACCATATGGAGGGTTGGTAACGATAAAAGCAGTTTTATTTTCAGCACCGAAATCTGGCCAGTCTGCTAAAGTACGCTCTTCAATTTGAATATCGCCTAGTAACTTTTCAAAACCTGCTGCAATAATGTTTTCGCGTGTTGCTTTTACAGCTTCCCAGTCAGCATCGTATGCATAAAACTTAGGTAACGGTTGTTCAAGTGCTTTTTCATGACGCTCTGCTGCTTCTGCTTTGAGTGAAAGCCAAAGTTCACGGTCATGACCATGCCAGCCATTAAAACCAAAACGACGTACAAGACCCGGCGCACGATCAGTTAAAATCATTAATGCTTCAATAATAAATGTGCCTGAACCACACATTGGGTCAAGTACAATTTCCGGGTTACGCTCCTGAAGCTTGGCTTTTTGTAAAATTGCCGCTGCGAGGTTTTCTTTAATTGGCGCATCTGTCATGAAACGACGGTAGCCGCGTTTATGTAATGAATCTCCAGATAAATCTAGGCAGTATGTATGCTCGGTTTTGCCCGCAAGCACATATAATGTAATTTCCGGTTGTTTGGTATCAATACTTGGGCGGCGACCTACAGCTTCCATAAAGGAATCAACAACACCATCTTTTACACGAAGAGTTGCAAACTGCGTATTTACCTTAATTTCACGCTCTGCGTGTAAGCGAATTGCAAAGGTACTTTGTGGTGCAAAAATAAGTGACCAATCAAAACTAATTGCACCTTCATAAAGCTCTTCAGCTACATCACGTGCATCGTGGGTACGTTCAAGTTCATAAGTATGAATTGGAAGTAAAACACGTGAAGCAAGACGTGACCACATGCAAATACGGTAAGCATGTTCAAGCGTTCCTTCAATGATTAAACGTCCTGCTTTACGTTCTGTCACTTTGGTGCCAAGCTGTTCTATTTCTTCTTGTAAGAGGGTTTCTAAACCATCAGCACAAGTAATCCAATAGTGGTTTAAACGTAAAGAGGTATTCATAAACTCGATTGACCAAAACATATAAATATTAACGATGCAAAGTTTAACGTATTTTGGTGTCTAAAAGTTTTTAAATTATTGCAACCTATCACTTGGCAACCAATAAATTGATTTTTAAAGCTTAAAATATAAAAACTGGTATGTATTTTGCTAAATCTTTCGAAATAAAATTTATTTAATTAATCATTATTGATGGTTTTTAACCAATTTCATGATTTGAATACATAGGGGAATATAAATGAAAGATATGATGGGGAATGGTTTTATAGCGAATGCAGAAGCTTTCACACTAGCTACTCAAATTTATGTGCGTATGCGCAGAGTAACGGGACGGGTGATAGATGCAATGTACGTTGTTCAAAATAAAGACTATGCGAAATATGTAATTGCACTGGCACTAGAAGCAGAAGATGACGAATTAAAACGCTGTGTTGAACGATTAATGGTATTGACTGATTCAATACCAGAGCAGTCTCAAAAAGAAATGACAGTAAGTATTCAAACTAGTGAAGAATCAGAAATCACAGCCGAAGACATTTATCGGGCACAAGTGCCACATCATTATATTGGTGCTTTAAGGTAATCTGAGCACGGCTCTAAATTTTCTGGTCAATTTAGGGCCTTATTCTGTAAAGTTCTTCTGCGAAAAGAACGGAATTCAGCTACACTATGCACGTTTTCGCGATTCGACCCATAGGAATCCATTATGCATATTGCAGCGTTGCATCAACCGAGCCAGGTTCAGCTCAATCAAGACGGAAATTTAAAACATTTTTTAACGATTGAGGGCCTTTCAAAAGAAAACCTCACTAAGATTTTAGATACCGCGCAAAGCTTTTTAGATGATAATAATAATTTAATTAACCGCCCGCTTTTAGAAGGTCGGACGGTTATGAATCTCTTCTTTGAAAACTCCACCCGTACTCGTACTACTTTTGAAGCAGCAGCAAAACGTTTGTCTGCCAATGTATTGAACATTGATATTGCACGTTCAAGCACGTCAAAAGGTGAGACTTTACGAGATACGCTTTGGAACCTCGAAGCAATGGCTGCCGATATTTTTGTTGTACGTCATTCATCTTCAGGTGCTGCACATTTCATTGCTAAAGATGTATGTCCGAAAGTCGCAATTATTAATGCCGGAGATGGACGTCATGCCCATCCAACGCAAGCGATGCTCGATATGCTCACTATTCGCCGTGAGACGAAAAAACCATTTGAAGACTTGAGTGTTGCCATTATTGGTGACATTAAACACTCTCGCGTTGCGCGTTCAGATGTAGCTGCACTTCAAACACTCGGATGTAAAGATATCCGTGTGATTGCGCCGAACACCTTATTACCGGTTGGTTTTTCAGAATATGGCGACCATGTTCGTTTGTTCAATAACATGGATGAAGGCATTACCGGTTGTGATGTGATTATTGCTTTACGTATTCAAAATGAACGTATCGATTCACCAGCATTATCTTCACAATCTGAATTTTACAGAATGTACGGTTTAAACAAAGAGCGCCTTAGCTTGGCTAAACCGGACTGTATTGTTATGCATCCGGGACCAATGAACCGTGGTGTAGAAATTGATTCGAGTATTGCTGATGGCGAACAGTCAGTGATTTTAAAACAGGTCACTAACGGTATTGCAGTTCGTATGGCTGTGCTAGCGTTGTCTATGCAAGGGCAACTCCAAGAACAAGGTTTAATTGAAGCGATTGCGTTGTAAGGAATGGATCACATGAGTATTGTAAAAATTGAAAATGTACGTGTGTTAGACCCAATCCAAAAAACAGACAGCGTACAAACTGTATATCTTCAAGATGGTAAGCTCATTGCCCCAGTCGATCAGGTTGAACAAACTATTGATGGTCAGGGTAAATGGTTAATGCCAACTATGGTTGATTTGTGTGCACGTTTGCGTGAACCAGGTCAGCAGCAGCATGGAACGTTGAAATCAGAAGGTAAAGCTGCACGTGCTAATGGTATTTTGCACGTCATTACGCCGCCAGACTCAAAGCCGATTGTACAAGACAACGGTGCGCTCATTCACGGCTTAATTGAAAAAGCTTGGCATGATGGTGGTATTCACATGCATATCATCGGTGCCCAGACTCAAGGTCTAAATGGTAAGCAACCAGCAAATATGGCAGGCCTTAAAAAGGGTGGCTGTACTGCTGTTTCAAATGCGAATGCTGCTTTTGAAAATGACGATGTTGTTGTTCGTACATTAGAGTACGCCGCGGGTCTTGGTTTAACCGTCGTTTTCTATGCTGAAGAGCCACAACTTGCTAAAGATGGTTGTGCTCATGAAGGCTTTATTGCATCACGTCAAGGTTTACCAATGATTCCTGCAATTGCAGAAACCGTAGCGATTGCAAAATATCTGCTTATGATTGAAGCGACAGGTGTCAAAGCTCACTTTGGTTTGTTGTCTTGTGGCGCTTCGGTCGAATTAATTCGTGCTGCAAAAGCAAAAGGTTTACCGGTTACTGCCGATGTAGCAATGCATCAGTTACATTTAACTGAGCAACTAATTGATGGCTTCAATTCACTTGCACATGTTCGTCCACCATTACGTTCTGAGCAAGATAAAGAGCTTTTACGCCAAGGTTTAAAACAAGGTGTAATTGATGCAATCTGTACCCACCATGAGCCTTTAAGCAGTTCAGCTAAAATGGCTCCATTTGCAGAGACCCAACCGGGTATTACTGCATTTGATACTTATGTGGCTTTGGGTATTCAGCTCATTAATGAAGGTTTATTTGAACCTTTAGAATGGGTAACTAAAGTGACAAGTGCTCCTGCACAGGTAGCAAATATGACAGCACGTTGGCAAGCTGAAGCAGGGTGGGTGTTGGTAGATCCTGAGTTAAGCTGGACTGTAAGTAAAGACACTATTTTATCTCAAGGGAAAAACACCCCTTTACTGGGTCAAAAGCTTACAGGTAAAGTCTTACAGACTTTTGCTGTTTAATTTTAAGCAGCAAAATGCCGATATAAAATATAAACAGGTAGATCATAAAGATCTGCCTGTTTTGTAAATACTAGATGGAAAATTGTATATAAATTATTTAAAAAACAACAAAAGATTTCGAGCGCATTAGAATAAAAAACTATCAGCAAAGAGAAGTATTTGAATAATCAAAAAGTTGCTGGTTACGACGTATAAGATTCGGGAGAATAACCAATGTCGATAAACCCTATAGAACTGCTTAAAGAAAAAGTATCTTCAACAATATTAAATAATCAGGATGGATACCTCGGCGAAAAAACAAACGCTTTATCTAAGTTTTATCCAATTCTACTTTCATTATTAGCTGCTAAACCTGATCTTATAGGACAATTGAAAAACAGTTTGGCTCCGTCATTATCCGATCTTTTTTCTCATAATGAGCAAATTAAGAATACTGTGCTTACCCATTTAAGTGGTACAGCACCAAATAATGAAATCGAAAATACCCTCAATAGCGCATTAAAACCGAGCCTTAATGCAATTTCTGACGTTGCCGGAAATGATCAACAAAGTATTGTGAACTATTTACGTCAGCATGCTGAAACGATCCGTTCATATTTACCAGGATGGGCCGTGGGCTTATTAGCTCCATTAGGTATTGGAGCTGGTTTATCTTCTGTAACTTCATCGACAGCACCGCCACTTGCAGCAGCAACAGAGACTACGGGTAAATCTCGTGGTTTTTTACCCATTATTGCGCTCATTATTCTCGGATTATTAATTGCTTGGTTGTGGCGCTCTTGCCAGCATAAAGAAGCTACACCTGCACCAGAAACTAAAGCTGCAAGCGGTGTAGAGGCCGCGGCTGCTCCAGCTACTTTAACTTTAAGCACCGATGATAAAGGTGCCGTGAGCCAGTGTCAGGCTGGAATTGGCGATCAAGGTTTCTTAGCGACATTACAAACTCAAGTTAAACAAGTCTTTTCAGCTACTAAAGATTGTGATGTTGATACAAGTCAAACTTATGCGGCTGCTTTTACCGATAAGGATGCTTTGGCAGGCGTGTTGGGTGCATTAAAAGGTATTCCAAACGCTTCTTTAGAATGGGTGGGTGACAAGATTACATTGAAAGCAGGTGATGCTGCAGCGTTAGAAGCGTTAACTGCTAAAGTAAAAGCACTTGTTCCACATACCGAAGTTGTTGCCGCAGCGCCAGAAACAGCTGAACAGTCTGTAAGCAACAGTTTAAGTGCTTCACAAACAGCCTTAACTGCAATTGACCCGAACAATGTAGATGTAAACGCACTAGTTAAAGCACTTAATTTACAAATTATTAACTTTGCGAGTGGCTCAAGTGACATTCCTGCAGATAACAAAGCTATTCTTGATCAAGCAGCAACCCTTTTAAATAAAGTGTCTGGTGTTAAATTAGATGTAGGTGGTCACACCGACTCAACAGGGAATGCCGCTGCTAATAAAGCGCTTTCTCAACGACGTGCTCAAGCAGTAGTAGATTATTTAGTTTCTAAAGGAGTGGATGCTTCTAAACTGGTTGCTAAAGGCCATGGTTCAGAACAGCCAGTTGCAGACAATACGACCGAAGAAGGACGCTTTAAAAACCGTCGTATTGAGTTTTCAGTAGCTCAATAAAAAACAGATTTTATTGAATTCTAATTTGAAAAAAGCTTCTCATTTTGAGAAGCTTTTTTTATAGAAATAAATATTGTTAGGTTGGCATGAAAATTAGTTTGTTAGGGAGTGGGCGTGTTGCCTTCCATTTGGCAAAGGCACTCTTGGCTCAAGGTCATCATATCGCACAAGTTTATGCGCGTGATTTTGAGAAAACCAAGAAGTTTGCAGAGCAAATTCAAGCGAAAGCATGTCAGTCTCTTCAAGAGTTTCAACCAAGCGATTTAATTATTTTAGCTGTTTCAGACAGTGCTATTACTGAACTTGCAACGCAGGTACACGAGTTATTTCCCGAAACGCTTATGGTTCATACTTCGGGGAGTACAGACATTCAAGTCATCAGTAATATTCATGAAAAAGCAGGGGTGTTTTATCCTCTGCAAACGTTCAGTCTTGAAAGAGACGTTGATTGGCAAGCCACTCCATTATTTGTAGAGGCGACCAATAAAGATGATTTAATCATACTTTCTGATTTAGCAAATAGCCTAAGTAAGCGAGTGTATCAATATACCTCTAAGCAACGTTTAACTTTGCATTTGGCAGCCGTGTTTGCCTGTAATTTTAGTAATTATTGTTTTGATATGGCAAAGCAAGTTGTAGATGCAGAGCAGGTCGACTTTGGCTTGCTTTACCCATTAATTCTGGAAACAGCAAAAAAAGCTACTGAAAATGATCCAAAGCAAATGCAAACAGGACCTGCAATGCGAGGAGATCAGAATATCTTGGTAATGCATCAAAGCTTATTAGCCCAAGCAAATCGAGATGATTTAAAACAGGTTTATCAACTTTTAAGTGATGGCATCGTAAAGCGCCATCACTCATCTTAATTTTAAGAGGTTAAGGTTGACCGTTATTGCCCCATTTTAAAAAGCCTTTACGCTGATTTAAACGTTCAAAATATTGGTCGACATGTTTAAGCGCTGGATGGTCAAAAGGAGTTGCTTTCCAGCGTTGTACAGACAGCCCAATTGGTATATCGGCTAGGGTAAACTCAGTACCTGCAACATAGGCTTGAGTTTTTTCAAGTTGTTGATCGAGAATCTGCATTTGTTTATTCCACTGATCAATACCTTGTTGTAACAAATTCGGGTCTTGATGAAGGGCTGAATGTCGAATGAGCGACATAAATGCATAAGTCCAGCTGTTATTCAGTTCTATAGCTTGCCAATCAATCCACTGGTCAATAATAGCTTTTTGCTTAGCTTGAGTTGGGTAGAGTATATGGTCTTTATCATAAGCATTTGCTAGATAACGTATAATGCTATTCGACTGCCAAAGGACTAAGTCGCCATCTAAAATCACTGGAATTTGACCATTAGGATTTAATTGCAAAAATTCAGGAGATTGAGCGGAGCGGAAGCCTATACCCCAATCTTCTCTCTCATATGTAAGATTTAATTCGTCACATAGCCATAAGACTTTGCGAACATTAATAGAATTATCACGCCCTAAGATTTTTAACATGTGTTGTCCTTAGTATTTTTTAGTATGGCAAGTACCTTTTCTATAAATAACGAGATTGAGTTCAATTGGCAATCTTTAATTAGTCAGAAAAATGGACAAGATAAGTTATAGGTTTATTTAATTTTTAATATTGAAATGAAAAGGGCTTAGTTTATTACTAAGCCCTGTTTCTTACTTAATCTTCTTAAAGATAAAATCATTAATCTTATGACCTGACTCAATGCCACGGCGTTCAAACTTAGTTACTGGGCGCCATTCTGGTCGAGGATAGCTGTTGCCTTTACCAGCCAAGTTTTCAAGGTTTGGACGGTTGTCTAAAACATCTAACATCCACTCAGCATACGGTTCCCAGTCTGTTGCAGCGTGGAATGTACCACCAAGCTCAAGTTTTTGTTCAACCAATTGCATACGTTCATGAATAACGAAGCGGCGTTTGAAATGACGTTTTTTTTGCCAAGGGTCCGGGAAGTAAAGTTGTACGCAGTTGATACTGTTGTCAGGCATTTCACGTAGTACTTGAATTGCATCAGCATCGAGTACTCGTAAATTTTTAAGCTCTGCCATACCTGCTTCATAGACACATTGAGCAATGCCCGGTACATGGACTTCAATACCCACATAGTTACGTTCAGGGTTCGCTTTAGCCATAAGTACTAAAGAACGGCCCATACCGAAACCGATTTCAACAGTTAAAGGGCGCTCTGGATGCTTGAAGTGCTGACGTAAGTCACCCACGGGATATTCCAAAATTAAATCGCGATGTTGTTCTAAAGCCGTGCGTTGAGACGTATTGAGTGGGGCTGAACGACGCATAAACGTCACAATTTCACGGTGTTCAGGCAAATTGTCCAATTCTGCAATTTGCGTTTCTAACTGATCGATCGACATAACCTTGGCAATATTGAAATTCAAATGCGGTATTTTAAGTCTTCAGGTGGTCAAGTCAAATGTTTCGGTGTTTTTCTTCATGTAGATGTCATGATCAATATTTAAGCTAAGAGGCTAATTAAAACTCACATGAACATTTTTACTCATGAAAACTTTTCAATTAAAAACACTTTCGGTTTTTTTAAGTGCATTAGGTGCATTTTCATATAGTTCTGTTGCTCAGGCACAGCTCATGTTTAGCCAGTATGTTGATGGTAGCAGTAATAAAAAAGGGTTAGAAATTTATAACCCAGATGGTACTACCGTTAACTTGGCTGATTATGAAATTCAACAATTTAATAATGGTGGGACTGCGAAAACAGCTACCTTCCGTTTACAAGGTACGCTTGCAAGTAAACAAAAATTTTTGGTGGGGCGTTCAGAGTTACAGACAGAACTTGGCAATAAAGTAAATCAAGTGGCTGCATTGTCTTTTAATGGGGATGATGCAGTTGTGCTTGTTTATAAAGGCACACCTGTAGATCGTTTTGGCCGTATTGGGGAGCGACCTGAGGCAGGATGGGGAACTGCTGTTTCAAGCTTGGGAAATAGCTTTAAACGTATTGAAACTGAAAATCCAGCTTTGAGTATTGATCCGACAGCGGCATTTGATTTGGACCATTCATGGACAGCATGGGCAAACCGAAATGATTTTACAAATCTATCAGGTACTACTACTCAGCCTCCTATTGAAACAGTCAGCTGTTCAAGCTCAGATACACCAATTGCCGATTTAGCAACATCAGCACAAAACCAGACTTATACCGTGCGTGGAGTAATTACTGCCGACTATCGTTATGCAAATGGTTTCTCAGGTTTTTATGTTCAAACACCTGATACGAAAGCACGTGCAAATGTGAGCAATGCTATTTTTGTTTATATTCCGAATAGTAGTGCGGTGAAAGGTGGACAAATTGGTGATGAGGTTATTTTACGTGGTCGTTTAACCAGCTATCAAAATCAGCTACAGATTGACCAATTACAACAAGATATTCAAACCTGTAATAGCAATATGGCAAATCAGGTTCAGCCAATTAGCCTTGAACTACCATTTTCGAGTTTAACAGGCGGTTCAACCCATTCTCCGCAGCGTTATCAAGGCATGTTGGTGAAATTGCCTCAGACTTTAATGGTGAGTGAGAATTATAATTATGGTCGTTATGGTGAACTATCTTTAAGTTTAGGTCGCTTATATATTCCAACCAATTTATATCCAGCGCTATCTCCTGAAGCTAAAGCTCTAGCTCAGAAAAATTTATTATCTAAAATTATTTTTGATGATGGTTATAACAATCAAAACCGTACACCATGGTTACCTACAAATTTTAGTGCTGCCAATACATTGCGTTCAGGCTACCAGCTTAAAAATGTCGAAGGAATTTTAGAATATCGTTTTAACGGTTGGCGCGTACAACCAGTGCTTGGACGTACGCAACCAGAAGTTATTGCTCAAACCAACTCTCGTCAAAATGTTATTGCGAAAAATGCCAACCATATTCGTGTAGCTTCATTTAATGTCTTGAACTATGACAATGGTGCAACAGGTTTCCCAACAGAGCGTGGTGCAAACACACAAGCAGAGTTTGATAAACAGCACCGTAAAATTGTGAGTGCACTCAAATCGATTGATGCTGACGTTTACGGTTTAATGGAAATTGCCAACAATGGCTATGGCCCAAACAGCGCGATTGCTCATTTAACGAGTGCACTAGGTCCAGACTGGAAATATGTTATTCCTGAAAATCTGGATCGTTTAGGTACCGATGTTATTGCTGTAGCGATTATTTATAACAGCAAGCGTGTGAAGCCTTTAAATAAAGCTGTTGTGCTTGATTTAGGTGAGAAAAACAGAACGACCTTAGCTCAAACGTTCCAAGCTATCCGTGGTAATAAAACATTTACCGTTGTTCCAAACCATTTGAAATCAAAAGGATGTAGTGGAGTAGATGCCAACTCTTCTGATGCAGATCAAAATGATGGTCAGGGATGCTGGAATCCAACCCGTGTAAAAGCAGTTGATCAAATTGTGCAGTGGCTAGCAAAAAATCCGACGCAAGTGCCTAAGCAAAATGCTTTGCTGGTAGGGGACATGAATAGCTATGCAAAAGAAGAACCTATTTTAGCCTTTGAAAAAGCCAATTATAAAGTCTTACTCAATGATGCTAAGGTTGGGCAAGGCGCTCAGGCATATAGCTATGTGTTTGGTGTGGCAAGTGATGCAAATGGCAATGGTGGAGCGGGTAACTTAGATCATGCAATTGCCGACGCAGAGTTATATCCTAAAGTAGTTCGTACGTTTGCTTGGCATATCAATGCAGATGAGCCAACAGTTTTAGATTACAACGAAGAATATAAAACAGATGAGCAAAAGGCGCTATTTTATGGCGAAGATGCCTATCGTTCTTCGGACCATGATCCTGTAATTGTTGATCTAGATTTAAATGGTAAAGATTCAAGTCATCCTGATAATGGCAACAAAAATCCTATTTTGGATTTCCTAAACCAATTAGTGGAATGGATTAGCCAACTTTTTAAACGTAATTAACGGTAAAAAATGCGTGATGGGAATGTGTTTTATCATATTTTAAACAATCGTCACGCAAGACAACTTGCAAGGGAAAACTTTTTCAAGAATATTAGGTAGTGTAAGTAATTTATAAATTTACGCTTTTTTACAATTAAGGAATTGTACAAACCTTGCAGGTTTTTTAGAACCAATTTAAAACGTTAATGTGAGATAACAAGGATCAGATATGAAATTATATTATTCGCCAGGCGCATGTTCTTTAGCTGCACATATTATTTTAAATGAAATTAATGTTGATTTTGATTTAGAACGAGTAAATTTAAAAACACATAAAACAGAAAAAGGTGCAGATTATTATGAAATTAACCCAAAGGGATATGTACCAGCTTTAGAAATTAATCCGGGCTTAATTTTAACTGAAAACGTAGCGATTTTACCTTTCCTTGCTCAGCACGACCCTAAACAAGATTTGATTCCTCCTTCGGGCTTAGGCCGTGCGAAAGTATTAGAATGGTTGGGCTATTTAAATTCTGAATTGCATGATGCATACGCGGTATTTTTTGGGGCACCGTTAACAAATGATGAAAAAACCAAAGCTTATGCTGAAATTGACCGTCTTTTAAAATATATCGATAATTATTTGGCTGAGTCGGATTATGACTATTTGGTAAATGATAATTTTGGTCCAGCAGATGCGTATTTATTTGTTTTAACAAATTGGTCAAACTCAATTGAGCATGATTTAACGCCATATAAACATATTATTGCCTTACGTAATAAAGTTGCAGAACGTCAGTCGGTACAAATTGCAATGCGTGATGAAGGTTTAATTTCATAAGCAATTTTCAAAAGTATTAAAAAAGCCCCTAAGAAATAGGGGCTTTTTTAATGCTAAAGCGAATTAGTGTTGAGCATCTTTTTTCACATCAGCAGCCGCATTTTCAACAGCTTGAGCTGTATCAGCAGTCGCTTTACGTGCAGTAGCTTCTGTTTCAGCTGCAGCTTTAGCAGTCGCATCAGCAGCGTGGTCAGCAGCAGCATCAATTTTAGCTGAAGCGTTGTCTGTTGCAGTTGCAATATCGCTCGCAGCTTGATCACCAGCAGATTTGATATCTGCTGTTGCTTGTTGAGCAGCATTTTCTAAGTGTTCACCTGTAGTAGCACCAGTTTCTGGAGCTTTATCTTTATTACAACCAACAAGGGCAACAGTCGCAGCAAGACCTAAAGCAACAAGTAATTTATTCATTGTGTTTTTCCTTCTAATTCATGGCATCCAAAATTATGGATGTCTAAAATATAAACATAAAGTAACTGATTAATAAAGATCAAAAATTGTTAAAAAGTTGTAACTCTCGTATTAAAAAAGCCTAGCATTTTGTAATGCTAGGCTTGAACCAAATGATAGTGATTTGACCAGTTTTATTGCCCAGAACGGATGATGTAATCAAACGCAGAGAGTGATGCTTTAGCGCCTTCACCTGTAGCAATAATGATTTGCTTGTAAGGTACAGTGGTACAGTCACCTGCAGCAAATACACCTTTTACATTGGTTTCGTTGCGGTCATTCACAATGATCTCACCACGGTTGGTTAACTCAACCTCACTGTCTTTTAAGAAGTCAGTGTTTGGC
>NZ_JAWVAV010000034.1:0-35322 GCF_033599315.1 Acinetobacter sp. OYA S30 | reverse complement strand
TGGTAAAGAGTTTGTGACCATGCTTGAAGGCGGCAGCTTTTTCCACCATGGAGACTCCTTTGCCATGATGCGTGGTGGTCACCTTGATATTGCGGTGCTTGGTGCATTTCAGGTGGCAGCCAATGGTGACTTGGCGAACTGGCACACGGGTGCACCTGATGCGATTCCTGCCGTAGGTGGTGCGATGGATTTGGCGGTTGGTGCCAAGAAAGTATTTATCACTACAGACCACGTCACCAAACAAGGTGAGCCGAAGATTGTGGCTGAGCTGACCTATCCGGTAACGGGTAAACATTGTGTTGACCGTATTTACACCGACCTGTGTGTGATTGATGTGACCAAAGATGGTTTAAAGGTGATTGAGAAAGTTGAAGGTCTTAGCTTTGATGAGTTACAGGCTTTAACCGGTGCAACTTTGATTGATGCGACTCAAGGGTAAGGAAGTAGGGAAATGACATTAAAAAACGCTTATATCATCGATGCCATCCGTACTCCATTTGGCCGTTACGCCGGTGGCCTTGCGCCTGTCCGTGCCGATGACCTTGGCGCTGTGCCGATTAAAGCGCTCATGCAGCGTAACCCAAATGTAGATTGGGAACAGGTCGATGATGTGATCTACGGCTGTGCCAACCAAGCCGGTGAAGATAACCGTAACGTCGGCCGTATGTCAGCTTTACTTGCTGGGTTACCGTATCAGGTTCCAGCAACCACCATTAACCGTTTATGCGGTTCTTCACTCGATGCCATTGCCATTGCTGCCCGTGCCATTAAAGCAGGTGAAGCGAGCTTGGTAATTGCAGGTGGTGTGGAAAGCATGAGCCGTGCACCTTATGTAATGGGTAAGTCAGACAGTGCTTTTGGCCGTAGCCAGAAGATTGAGGACACCACTATGGGCTGGCGTTTCATTAACCCTAAACTTAAAGAATTGTATGGTGTAGACACCATGCCCCAGACTGCTGAAAACGTCGCTGAACAGTTCAACGTCAATCGTGCAGATCAGGACCAGTTTGCCTTGGTGAGCCAACAACGCACCGCAAGCGCGCAAGCCAAAGGCTTTTTTTCTAAAGAAATCGTGGCAGTTGAAATCCCTCAGCGTAAGGGTGATGCTATTGTGATTGATACCGATGAGCATCCTCGTGCATCCACTACGCTTGAAGGTTTAAGCAAACTTAAACCTGTGGTTAAAGCAGATGGCACAGTTACTGCGGGGAATGCTTCAGGTATTAACGATGGTGCGGCAGCTCTACTGATTGCTTCTGATGAGGCAGTTCAGGCTTATAACCTAAAACCACGTGCCAAGATCATTGCTTCAACAGCAGTGGGTGTAGAGCCACGTATTATGGGTTTTGCTCCGGCACCAGCGATTAAAAAATTACTTAAACAAGCTAACCTGACTTTAGATCAGATGGATGTGATTGAGCTGAATGAAGCCTTTGCTGCACAGGCTTTGGCAGTGACCCGTGATTTAGGTTTACCAGATGATTCTGACAAGGTAAACCCAAACGGTGGTGCAATTGCATTAGGCCATCCACTGGGTGCATCAGGTGCACGCTTAGTGACCACAGCCTTAAACCAGCTTGAACAAACAGGTGGTCGTTATGCCTTGTGTTCAATGTGTATTGGGGTAGGCCAAGGCATCGCATTGATTATTGAGAGAGTTTAATCATGAGCCAGTTATATGCCAGCTTGTTTTACCAAAAAGACGTCACTGACATCTTTAGTGACTCATCTTTAATCACCTACATGATTCAGGTTGAAGTTGCGTTAGCCCAAGCGCAGGCACAAGTTGGTGTGATTCCTCAAAATGCGGCTAATACCATTGCCCAAGTAGCTGAGCATGCACTAGACAAGTTTGATTTTTCCACTTTGGCGCTAGCAACTGGTTTAGCTGGAAATATTGCAATTCCATTTGTAAAACAGCTTACGGCAATTGTTAAAGATATTGATGAAGATGCTTCGCGTTATGTGCATTGGGGTGCAACCAGTCAGGATATTTTAGACACAGCTTGTATTTTGCAATGCCGTGATGCGTTGAATATGGTGGAAGGCCAACTTCAACAATGCTATGCGACTGCATTACAGCAAGCCAAGCAATATCGCCATCAAGTCATGATTGGACGTACATGGTTACAGCAAGCTTTACCAATTACATTGGGACATAAACTTGCTCGTTGGGCTTCTGCATTTAAACGTGATTTAGACCGTATACAAGCTATGAAATCACGTGTGCTCACTGCTCAGTTAGGCGGTGCTGTGGGTTCATTAGCTTCTTTGCAAGACCAAGGTTCGCTTGTGGTCAGCGCATTTGCGAAGCAACTGAATCTGACTGTACCAACAAGTACATGGCATGGTGAGCGTGATCGTATTGTAGAAATTGCAAGTGTGCTTGGCATGATTGTCGGGAATACGGGCAAGATGGCACGGGATTGGTCACTCATGATGCAAACTGAAATTGCAGAGTTGTTTGAGCCAACCGCAAAGGGTCGTGGTGGTTCATCGACCATGCCTCATAAGCGTAATCCAGTTGCGGCAGCATCCGTATTGGCCGCGGCGAATCGTGTACCAGCACTGATGTCTAGCATTTATCAAAGCATGGTACAGGAACATGAACGTAGCTTAGGTGCATGGCATGCAGAGTGGTTAGCAGTTCCAGAAATCTTTCAGCTTTGTGCTGGAGCATTAACTCGTACTGGTGAAGTTTTACAAGGTTTCGAAGTGAATGCTGAACATATGCAACAGAACCTTGAGTGTACCAACGGGTTGATTATGGCAGAAGCGGTGATGATGGCACTTGCTCCCAAAATTGGGCGTTTAAATGCTCATCATTTAGTTGAAGCTGCATGTAAAACAGCAGTAGCACAAAACCAGCATTTGTTTGATGTTGTTAGCCAACTAGATGAAGTAAAAGGGCAGTTTAGCCAAGAAGAGATAAGGAATATTTTCAAACCAGAAAACTATTTAGGCAATATTCAGCAACAGATTGATGCGGTTTTGAAAGAAGCACAAGGAGAGTCAAAGTGAAACAGACTATTAGCAATCGTCAAGGAAAACAGTTAGCAGTTTATACAGATTGTCTAAAAGATGCTCCTGTACTTGTGTTTTCTAATTCATTAGGAACAGACCATGGTATGTGGCAACCTCAGCTGAATGAATTAAAAAGTCATTTTAATGTCATTACATACGACACACGTGGTCATGGTGAAAGTGATGTAATTAGTGACACCACATTGCAAAACTTAGCTGAAGATGTTGTTGATATTTTAGATGCCTTGAATATTGAAAAAGCTCATTTTTGCGGCATTTCAATGGGCGGAATTACAGGGCTGTGGTTGGGTATTCATCATCCAAATCGTTTTAATAGCATTACAGTTGCAAACTCAGCAGCCAAAATTGGTCAAACCGAGGCTTGGTTGAGTCGTGCTGAATCGGTAGAAAAAAATGGTTTAGCCGAGCTAGTTCAAACTACCCATACCCGCTGGTTCAGTGAAAAATTTGATTATCAGCATAATGTGGTTGCACAGACAACGATTCAAAGTCTCGCAAACACACCAGCACAAGGTTATGCCAATGTATGTCGCGCTTTAGCGTATGCCGATTTAAGAGATGAAATTGCACAAATCCAAATTCCAACGCTACTGATTGCAGGAACAGAAGATCCGGTAACGACGGTAGCAGATGCCGAATTTATGCAGAAGGCGATTAATAACAGTCAGCTTGCAAAACTCGAAGCATCTCATCTTTCTAATATTGAGCAACCACAAAGATTTACTCAGGAATTGACTAGATTTATTCAGCAAATCTAATCGCTTAGTAATTTAAAAGGAATTGGCCTTAAGGAGGCAAATATGGCGTCTCAGGATTACGCTACACCAAGCAAAAGCATCGATGCTCAAGCACTGATTAATGATGCTCCACTTAGTAAATATCAATGGATGATCGCAATCATCTGTTTCTTAATTATTTTTACTGATGGTATCGATACAGCTGCAATGGGTTTTATCGCTCCAGCATTGGCTCAGGATTGGGGCGTAGATCGCTCTCAGTTAGGACCAGTGATGAGTGCTGCACTTGGTGGAATGATTATTGGAGCTTTAGTTTCTGGCCCGACAGCTGACCGCTTTGGCCGCAAAATTGTTTTAGCCTTTTCGATGCTTGTATTTGGTGGGTTCACCTTGGCATCTGCTTATGCAACCAACTTGGATAGCCTTGTCGTTTTACGGTTTTTGACAGGTATTGGGCTTGGCGCAGCTATGCCGAATGCGACCACTTTATTTTCTGAGTACTGTCCAACCCGCATTCGCTCATTACTCGTGACATGTATGTTCTGTGGCTACAACTTGGGTATGGCTACAGGTGGTTTTATTAGCAGTTGGCTTATCCCGACCTACGGTTGGCATAGTTTATTTTTGCTCGGCGGCTGGTCACCTTTAATTTTAATGATTTTAGTGATTTTGGTGTTACCTGAGTCTTACCGCTTTTTAATTGTGAAAGGCAAGAATCCAGAAAAAGTACGCAAAATCTTAAACCATATTGCACCAGCACAGATTCAAAATGCGACAGCATTTCATGTGCCTGAAGAAAAAACAGAAGTTGTTCAAAAGAAAAATGTCTTTGGAATTATGTTTTCTAAGCCATATGCCAAAGGTACGGTTTTGCTTTGGGTGACTTACTTCATGGGACTCGTGGTTGTTTACTTGCTAACAAGTTGGTTACCAACACTTATGCGTGAAACAGGTGCTTCGATGGAGCGCGCTGCATTTATTGGCGGTTTGTTCCAGTTCGGTGGAGTGGTGAGCGCATTATTTATTGGTTGGGCAATGGACAAATTTAACCCGAACCGAGTCATCGCCATTTTCTACTTTGCCGCAGGTCTATTTGCAATTGCTGTCGGTCAAAGCTTAGGCAACTCAACCTTACTTGCAGTATTGGTACTTTGTGCGGGTATCGCCATTAATGGTGCGCAATCTTCGATGCCGGCGTTAAGTGCACGCTTCTATCCAACTCAGTGCCGCGCAACGGGTGTGTCTTGGATGACGGGTATTGGGCGTTTTGGTGCGGTATTTGGTGCGTGGATTGGAGCTGTGTTACTCGGCAATGATTGGTCGTTTACCGCCATTCTTAGTTTATTACTTATTCCAGCGACCGCTGCTGCTGTTGCGGTATTTATTAAATCAATTGTTGCGCATACCGATGCAACTTAATAGAGGTCTATCACAATGAATGATGAACAACGCTATAAACAAGGCATTGAGGTGCGGACTGAAGTTTTGGGTGAAAAACATGTTGGTCGGTCTTTGCAGAACCTAAATGACTTTAACCAAGATTTCCAAAATTTTATTAGCCGTTATGCATGGGGGGAAGTGTGGTCTCGTCCAGGCTTACCACGTCATACCCGTAGTTTAGTGACTATCGCAATTTTATTGGCGCTGGGCCGCGAAGATGAACTACGCATGCATTTACGTGCTTGTTTCAACAACGGTGTAACTAAAGAAGATTTAAAAGAGCTGATCTTACACAGTTCACTCTATGCGGGTTTACCTGCTGCAAACGCTGCAATGCATATGGCTGAAGAAGTCTTTAAAGAGTTGGGGATAGAAGTAAACCCAATTGCAGCGAAAGAACAGGATTAAGGAGATAAAGATGTCACAACATAGCTGGGGTGCTTACGCCCAACGTAATACAGATGATCATCCACCAGCGTATACGCCAGGTTATAAAACAAGTGTATTACGTTCGCCAAAAAATGCATTGATCTCAATTAATGAGACTTTAACTGAAGTCACTGCGCCGCATTTTTCTTCAAATTTGTTTGGTCCAAAAGATAACGATTTGATTTTGAACTATGCCAAAGATGGTTTGCCAATTGGTGAGCGTGTCATTGTTCATGGCTATGTTCGTGACCAATTTGGTCGTCCTGTAAAAAATGCACTTCTAGAAGTATGGCAGGCCAACGCTTCTGGACGTTATCGTCATCCAAACGATAAGTTTATTGGTGCAATGGATCCTAACTTCGGTGGTTGTGGTCGTACATTAACTGACGAAAATGGTTTTTATATTTTCCGTACCATTAAACCAGGTCCATATCCGTGGCGTAACCGTATTAATGAATGGCGCCCAGCTCATATCCACTTCTCTTTAATTGCTGATGGTTGGGCGCAGCGTCTGATTTCGCAGTTTTATTTTGAAGGAGATACGCTCATTGACACTTGCCCGATCTTAAAAACGATTCCTTCTGAAGATCAACGTCGTGCCTTGATTGCACTAGAAGATAAAAACAACTTTATCGAAGCAGATAGCCGTTGTTACCGTTTTGACATCACTTTACGTGGACGTCGAGCGACTTACTTCGAAAATGATTTGACTTAATCGGGAGCACGAGCATGAACAACTGGAATTTTCAGGAATTAAAAGAAACTCCATCTCAAACAGGTGGTCCTTACGTTCACATTGGTTTATTGCCACAACAGGCCGGTATTGAAGTTTTTGAAAACAACTTTAATAACCAGTTGGTTCAAGACCAAACCAAAGGTGAGCGTATTCGTCTTGAAGGTCAAGTGTTTGACGGATTAGGTTTACCGCTACGTGATGTACTCATTGAGATTTGGCAGGCCGACGCAAATGGTATTTATCCAAGTCAGGCAGATACGCGTGAGCAAAAAGCTGATCCGGCATTTCAAGGTTGGGGCCGTACAGGTGCAGACTTTGAAACGGGTGTTTGGAGCTTTAATACAATTAAGCCGGGCGCGACAGCAGGCCGTAAAGGTTCAACTCAAGCACCTCATATTGCATTAGTCATTTTCGCTCGCGGTATTAACTTGGGTCTTCATACACGAGTTTATTTTGAAGATGAAGCAGAGGCAAATGCTAACGATCCAATTCTAAATAGCATTGAATGGGCACCACGTCGCCAAACACTTATTGCGAAACGTTTTGAAGAAAATGGTGAAGTTGTTTACCGCTTTGATATTCGTATTCAAGGCGATGACGAAACTGTATTTTTTGATATTTAAGAAACACCTAAGGCTACACCTGATTATTCAAGGATGCGTGTAGCCTTTTTAAGGATGAACCTATGAACATGAAAACATTATTAAGCCTAAGTTTGCTTGCACTCCCATTTTTTACTGCACAGGTAAATGCTGAACCTGTTGCTTTAGCTGCTCAGGCACAACCTGCCGCTACAGCCGTTAAAACGATTGTTCCGATTACCGCAAAAACTAAAGAACAAGCATTGGCACAAGCTCAAGTCATTGCAAATACGGCAGATGCTGATTTAGCAGAGTTCCGTATCGATTTATTAAGCTTTGCCAGCGATACAAAACAAGTGATTGCCTTGGGCCATGAGTTGAAAAAGATTTTAGGCAATAAGCCAATGATTGCCACTATTCGTACAAAAAACGAAGGGGGTCAGCTTGAAATTAGTGATGCTGATTATGGTAAGACTTATCAGGCTTATTTAAAAAATCCGTTCATGGACTGGTTAGATGTTGAAATGTTCCGTGATCAAAAAGTAGTTTCAGAAATTGTTCAACAAGCACATCAAAAGAAAGTGCTTGTTGTCATGTCTAATCACGACTTCCAAAAAACACCAAGCCAAGATGAAATTGAAAAACGCTTGTTAAAACAAGATCAAATGGGCGCAGATGTTCTCAAAATTGCTGTAATGCCTAAATCTAAACAAGATGTCTTCACTTTAATGAACGCAACTTTAAAAGTAAGCCAGCAAACCACTAAGCCATTATTGACAATGTCGATGGGGCAATTAGGTACGATTTCTCGTGTTGCGACTGCCAATATGGGCGGAAGTTATAGCTTTGGCATGATTGGTCAGGCTTCTGCACCGGGTCAAATTGATGTGACTAAGCTCAAACAGATTTTACAAACCGTTCAACCAACAAACCCGTAAATCATAAGGATATGATGAAATGAATACATTACGTTTAACTACTCTTGCATTAGGTTTGATGGTTTCAGGCATAGCTGCGGCTCAAACTTATGTGGTTGACCGTTATCAAGACGATAGCAATAAAGGCTCTTTACGCTGGGCAATTGAACAAGCTAATGCGAACCCAAGCGAAGCTAGCGAAATTTTGATTCAAGCAGTAGGCAAAGCACCTTATGCGATTAAATTAAACAGCGCACTTCCTGAAATTAAAGCACCCGTCAAAATCATTGGTACTCAGTGGGATAAAACTGGCGAATACATCGCAATTGATGGTTCAAACTATATTAAAGGTGAAGGTGCAAAAGCTTGTCCAGGTGCAAACCCTGAGCAGTACGGTACCAATGTACGTACTATGACTTTACCGGGGTTGGTATTACGTGACGTCAACAATGTCACTTTAAAAGGTTTAGACATTCATCGCTTCTGTATTGGGGTATTGATTAACCGCTCAAGCAATAACCTGATTCAACATAACCGTATTAGTAATAACTATGGTGGTGCTGGTGTTATGTTGACGGGTGATGATGGTAAAGGTAACCCAACTGCAACCACGACTAATAACAATAAGGTTTTAGACAACATTTTCCAAGACAATGGAGATGGTTTAGAACTGACACGTGGTGCTGCTTTTAACTTAATTGCGAATAACCATTTTGTTTCAACCAAAGCAAATCCAGAACCATCACAAGGTATTGAAATTTTGTGGGGTAATGACAATGCCGTAGTTGGTAATAAATTCGAAAACTATTCAGATGGTTTACAGATTAACTGGGGCAAACGTAACTATATCGCCTACAACGAAATGACCAATAACTCGATTGGTTTCAATATGACGGGTGATGGCAACATTCTTGATAGCAATAAAGTACATGGTAACCGTATTGGTGTAGCCATCCGCTCTGAAAAAGATGCAAATGCAAGAATTACATTAACTAAAAACCTGATTTGGGACAATGGTAAAGATATTAAACGTTGTGAAGCAGGTGGTTCATGTGTACCAGATCAGCGTTTAGGGGCAATTGTATTTGGAGTACCTGCACTTGACCATGAAGGGTTTGTTGGCTCTCGTGGTGGTGGTGTGGTGATTGAACCATCTAAGCTTCAAAAGACATGTACTCAGCCAAATGAGCAAGGCTGTAATGCTCAGCCGAATCAGGGTATTAAAGCTCCTAAGTTAACAGCGAATAAAGGTTCAGTTACAGTAGAAGTTAATGGCTTACCAAATCAACGCTATCAAGTTGAGTTTTTTGGCAACCAAAATACAGTATCAAAAGAAGCTGAGCAATATTTAGGAACAATAACATTAGCTACAGATACCGAAGGTAAAGCAAAAGCCAATTGGAAACCAACAGTCAAAGTTGCCTCAATTACAGCAAATGTGACTGATCGCTTTGGTGCTACATCTGAACTCGGGTTTGTGCAAGTTAAATAACAAAAAATAAAGCGCCTCAAAACAGGGGCGCATTTCAGAAAAGACAAAAGGGACTTGAAATGCCAAATGTAATGAAATTGAGTGTGCTAACAATTGCTGTATTGGGCAGCCAATTTGCACTTGCAAATGAGCCGTGGTCACAAGACCGTCAATGGTTGCTTGGTGATTGGAATGGAAAACGCCAGCAATTAGAGCAACAGGGCTATAAATTTACTGCTTCTATTATGAGCCAAAGCGCCACCAATTTAGATGGTGGTTATAACGACAGCAATACTTTTGAAAATGCCGCACAACTTTCTTTAGGTGCAAACCTAGATTTAGAAAAAATTGCTGGTTGGAAAGATACAACAGCGAGCCTAGTCGTGACTAAACGTGACGGTAATGCATTAACTCTTGAGCGTATTAAAGACCCACGTTCTAGCCAATTGGGCAATGCTCAAGAAATTTATGGTCGCGGGAAAATTTGGCGTTTATCCCAAGCATGGGTGAAGAAGGGCTTTGTTGATAATACTGTACAGGTCAAATTTGGTCGTATGGGAATGTCAGAGGACTTTAATAGTTCTCAATGTGAGTTTCAGAACTTATTGCTTTGCGGTGGGCAGTTAGGAAAATCAATTGGTTCAATTTGGTATAACTCACCAGTCGGTGTTTGGGCGACAAACGTTAAATATCAGTTTGCACCTGAATGGACTTTAGGTGTTGGTGTGTATGAGGTCAATCCAGACAATATTAAAACTGAATCAAACAGTGATGGTTTTAATCTGGATATGAATAACGTCAAGGGTGCTACCATACCAGTTGAACTTGCATGGAAACCAAAACTTGCTGCTTTTAATGGTTTACCGGGTGAATATAAAGTAGGTGCGCTGTACTCAACCGCAGAAGCAAATGATATTAAAACTGCGGGTAAAGTGCATGACGGAAAACAAAGCTTCTGGATTAATGCACAGCAACAACTTACGAATAATGGCCAAGATCCGAAACGCGGTTTATATGTCAGTTTTAACAGCGTTGTAAATGATAAAGCAACGACTTTTGTTCAAAGTACGCAACAGCTTGCTCTTTGGTATAAGGGACCGTTTGATAGCCGTCCAAATGATTCGATTGGTTTTGGTATTGCCAATTATGTAGTCAATGATCGTGCTAAAGATAAACAGATCGCGACAAACGAAAGCCGCGGATACTATAGCTATGATCCGATTGCATCTGACTATATTCCAATTCAAGACGACGAGTTAAATGTCGAGTTGAACTATACCTATCAATGGTCTCCAGCCGTCATGTTACGTCCAAACATTCAATATATCTATCAACCTGCTGGTGTGAAAGAAGTCGATGATGCTTGGGTGGCAGGCCTGAGTGTAAAAGTTAATTTTTAATAATATTGATGGCTGGTTAGACATAGTTTAACTGGCCCAAATGCTTGAACTATTCGGGTTCAGTATATGTGGAGTAGGATCTATGTCTGAGTCAGATTCTAAGTTTCATATCTTATTCAAAATATGGTGTTTTATTTTAGGTTTAGCTTTATTGGCTACTGGTATTTTTTATATCGTGGGCGGTGGAAAGCTAGTATCTCTCGGTGGTTCTTGGTATTTCCTTATCTCAGGACTGTTTATAACCATTTCAGCAATTAGTATTTTCCGAAAAAAAGCGCTGGGCGTCTGGATTTTTGGGGCTGTTTTTGTTGGTACCGTAATTTGGTCACTCATTGATGCTGGATGGGAATTTTGGCCGTTATTCTCGCGGTTAATGTTTCCTGCTGGTCTTTTTGCTGCGTTGTTATTTACCTTACCTTCAATTCGACGCTACCAATTTCAAACTAGTTTGGCATCTTCAGCCTATGCAGTAGGTGGCTTAGTTGTTGTGGGTATGTTGATTGCGCTCTATCAAATGTTCCAACCGCATCCAACAGTAGCAAGCTCAGGTGAAAAACTACCTTTAGTGCCAGTTGACCCTGCAAAAAAACAGGTGAATTGGGAAAATTATGGTAATGATGCGGGTGGTAGTCGCTTTGTTGCTCTCGACCAAATTAACCGAGATAACGTTCATAAACTAAAAGAAGCGTGGCGCTTTAGAACAGGTGATTTTACAACGGGTAGTGGTAATGGTGCCGAAGACCAAATGACGCCACTACAAGTTGGAAATAAAGTCTTTTTATGTACGCCACATAACAACATTTTTGCCATAGATGCTGACTCGGGCAAACAGATCTGGAAAGTTGAGGTAAACTCAAAAGCCGATGCTTGGGAACGTTGCCGTGGTGTTGCATACTTCGATTCAACTAAACCACTGGTGCAACCAACTTTAGCTGGTGCAACTCCAGTCACTACTGTTGCCAACAACACAGCCTGTCCACGTCGTGTATATACCAATACGCCAGATGGCCGTTTAATTGCAGTCAATGCAGATAATGGTCAGCGCTGTGCGGACTTTGGTGTAAATGGAACGGTTGATCTACTCGAAGGCTTAGGCGGTGGGACTAAGGCTCCACGTTTTGAAGTGACTTCTGCACCAACTATTGCCGGAACAACTATTGTGGTGGGTAGCCGTATTGCCGACAACGTGGCAGCAGATATGCCGGGTGGTGTAATACGTGGTTATGACGTGATTACGGGTAAACTTCGCTGGGCATTTGACCCGCGTAATCCAGATCCTAACTACGTTCTTAAACCGGGTGAAACTTATAAACGTAGTTCGGCAAACTCTTGGGCTGCAATGTCATATGATCCACAAATGAATACAGTGTTCCTACCGATGGGTAGTTCATCTGTTGACATTTGGGGCGGAAACCGTAATCCGTTAGATCACAAATACAATACTTCTGTGTTAGCACTTGATGCGACAACGGGTAAAGAAAAGTGGGTATATCAAACTGTTCATAATGACTTATGGGACTTTGACTTACCAATGCAACCAAGTCTAGTCGACTTTCCATTAAAAGATGGTACGACTAAACCAGCTGTTGTGATTGGAACCAAATCAGGTCAATTCTTTGTCCTTGACCGCGTAACTGGTAAACCGCTAACTAAAGTAATTGAACAGCCAGTGAAAGCGGCAAATATTCCGGGTGAGCAATACAGTTTAACTCAACCCCGTTCTGTTGAAATGCCTCAAATTGGTAATCAGACTTTAACTGAGTCAGATATGTGGGGTGCGACGCCGTTTGACCAACTGATGTGTCGTATTAACTTTAAGTCAATGCGTTACGAAGGTTTATTTACTGCACCGGGTACTGATGTTTCATTAAGCTTCCCTGGTTCTTTAGGTGGCATGAACTGGGGTAGCATTGCTTTTGACCCGACACATCGTTACATGTTCGTAAACGATATGCGTCTTGGTTTATGGGTTCAACTCATTAAACAAACACCTGAAGACATTAAGATTCAGGCGAGTGGTGGCGAAAAAGTAAATACAGGTATGGGTGCTGTACCAATGAAAGGTACACCATATAAAGTGAATAAAAACCGCTTTATGTCCGCTTTAAGTATTCCTTGTCAGAAACCACCGTTTGGTACCATGACAGCAATTGACATGAAAACTCGTCAGGTTGCATGGCAAGTACCACTTGGTACAGTTGAGGACACTGGACCACTTGGTATTAAGATGGGTTTGAAAGCACCGATTGGTATGCCAACTATTGGTGGGCCAATGGCAACTCAAGGTGGTTTAGTTTTTTTTGCTGCAACTCAAGATTATTACTTGCGTGCTTTTGATTCATCTACAGGTAAAGAGCTGTGGAAGTCACGTATGCCAGTAGGTAGTCAGGGAACTCCAATTAGCTATGTTTCACCTAAAACAGGTAAACAATATGTGGTTGTTACCGCAGGTGGAGCACGACAGTCCCCAGACCATGGTGATTATGTGATCGCATATAGTTTAGAGAAATAATGAAAGAGGGCAAAAGGTTAAATTTTCTTTTGCCCTTATTTTTTTAATATCTTTTTTCTATTAGAGTGTTTGCGTAAATTCTGTAATTTTAGTGAGATAGCTTTACCAAATAGTAAAAAAGTGCTTGAAGTTATTGCTAAACTTAAAATATTCCTATAATTGATTCATCCTGAACACTAGATATAGCCGAACTATTAAGCATTTTTTTATAATGTTTTACCTATAAATAAAATTTCAAAATTTATTAAGTTTTGTTTAACTTAAAGTTGTGAATTTTAATTAAAAATAAACATTATTGAGTTTTTAACTCTAAAAAACAGGTTTTTTTGTTGGAAAAACGAGCGTAAATATATACTTATATTATATTTAAATAATGTATTGCATTAAGATAGAATGGTCGGCGCAGGTTATTACTACCCAGTAATAATTTGTATTTCAGGAATTTAAGCTTTAATTGGCTTAAGGCTCATCTAACGATGGGCCTTTTTTTATGTGCTTTATATTTTAATTTTCTTGATAACTAAAAATAGCCTAAGTAATAGCAAATAATACTATGAAAAATGAGTCTTTAATGACAATTTGCATATGATTTGTTAGATTAATGCCACTTGATAATAATAGGTGATGTAATGAGATTTTTAGTTCTTGCAACTTTATCCGGTTTGGCTTTAATGGGTTGTGCTTCTGTTCAACAAGCACCTAATACACAAGAAACCATTCGTTATGCTTCTAGTCCATGTTTCGGCGCATGCCCAATTTACTCAGTAGAAGTAACACCTACAGGTTTAATTCGTTTTGAAGGTAAGCAATATACAAAAGCAATTGGCGTTAAAGAAATTCAAGGTAGCGTAAAAGATTATCAAAAACTTGCTGATGAATTAAAAACTTATCGTCCGCAAACAGGAACCCAATCTAAAACTGCAGGTTGTCAGCAAACTGCGACCGATATGCCTAGCTATTACATCACCTGGATTCAACCAAATGGTACAGAAACAAAATTAAGCCATTACACAGGTTGTATATCTCCAGCAAATAATAGATTAAATAAAGTTATGGAAAAATTACCTGAACAATTAGGCATTAAAGATCTAATTTAATAATAAAAGCCCCAAAATCTTGGGGCTTTTTCTTGTTAAGAAGAATTATAAACTTAAAAGTTTTATATTAAGTATTTCTAAAAGAATCAGCGTATAATACAGTTTATAAAAACATATATTGTTAAGAGTGCTTATATGTCAAGTATTGTCTATGCCTTTGTGGGTGGTTTATTACTCGGTGTCGCAACAGTTGGGTATTTATATATAAATGGTCGTATAGCTGGAATTAGTGGTTTGCTTGCCCAATTCATTAGCCCATCTAGAGATATATTTAAAAGTTCTGCATTCTGGTTCATTGCAGGACTCGTGATTACACCTTTTATATATGGTTATTTCTATCAGCCTGAAATCGAAATTAAAGCCAATTCATTTGTACTTATTCTGGCAGGGCTACTTGTTGGTTTTGGTACACGACTTGGATCAGGCTGTACAAGTGGGCATGGTATTTGTGGAATGAGCAGGCTATCAAAACGCTCAATAATAGCGACCGCAGTTTTTATGTTTGCTGGCATGCTGACTGTTTATATCATTCGCCATGTGCTGGGGTAATCTTATGAAAAATATCTTTGCTTTTATATTTGGTGGTTTGTTTTCATTGGGGTTAATGATTTCTGGTATGTCTAACCCTGCAAAGGTTTTAGGGTTTCTAGATATTTTTGGACAATGGGATATTAGCTTAATGTTTGTGATGCTAGGTGCTATTGCTGTGGCATTTATTCCGTTTCAAAGGGCTATTAAAAAACCAAAAACGATTTTTAATGAACAAATTCAATTACCAACAAATACACAGATTGACCAAAGGTTAATTGTAGGCGCTTTTATTTTCGGTATAGGCTGGGGAATAGCAGGTATATGTCCAGCGCCCGCTTTAACTCTTATTGGATTAGGGCATTTTGAAGCACTTTATTTTATTGTCGCGATGTTAGTAGGAATGTTTATTTACCGAATTTTAAATAAAGGAAATTAAAGATATGCAACAACCTCTAGTAAAAGATTTTTTTGATGAAAATACCAATACTTTTAGCTATGTTGTTGCGGATTTAGCGACTCGTCAATGCGCAATTATTGATAGTGTGCTTGACTATGATGCTGCTTCGGCCACTACAAAAACAACTAATGCTGATCTGATCGTCGATTATGTCTTGGCGCAAAACTTTAAAGTACAATGGATTTTAGAAACCCATGTACATGCGGACCATATGACTGCGGCTCAATATTTAAAATCTAAATTGGGCGGTACAATTGCGATTAGTCAAAAAATCTCGGTAGTACAAGAAACATTTTCGGCTATTTATAATTTTGATTTTAAGAAATTCAATGAAAATCAGCCTTTTGATTATCTATTTGAAGATTATGAACATTTCAAAATAGGGGAAATAGATGCCTATAACATTCCTACACCAGGGCATACACCTGCTTGCTTAAGCTATGTGATTGGTGATGCTGTTTTTGTCGGGGATACTTTATTTATGCCCGATTATGGTTCGGCCAGATGCGACTTTCCTAAAGGAAGTGCTGCTGCACTTTATGATTCGGTACAAAAGCTTTATACACTTCCTGACGATATGCGTATGTTTCTATGCCATGATTATAAGCCCGAAGGCCGTGACGAATATATCTGTCAAACAGATATAAAAACTCAAAAGCAAAGCAATATCCATTTAAATCGACGAGTTTCCAAAGAATCATTCATAAAAATGCGTCAAGAAAGAGATGCTACTTTGGCAATGCCAAAATTAATTCTGCCTTCAATTCAAATTAATATGAACGGTGGAAATTTTCCGGAACCTGAAGCGAATGGCATCCGCTATTTAAAAATCCCATTTAATTACTTTTAGAAATAGCCTAAGCATACATTCCAACCATTTTATTTATTCAAATAGCCTAAGCAAAAACAAAATTAATCTTATAGAAATAGCCTAAGTAAGATTTAAAGAACTTGTCTTAAATCCCGCGCAGTCTCTTGCAATAGCGGCAAAATATGTTGAATTAAATATTCTTCAGTTGTTCTCATGGTTGGAGAAACAATGTTTAAGGCAGCAATCACTTTAAAATCTTGTCCATAAATCGGTACGGCGAGCGCATGGACACCTAATTCGTGCTCTTCACGTGAATAACACCAATCTTGTTCTCGGATTTCTTTGAGTAACTCTAAAAATTTATCATTTTCGACATGCGTATATTTAGTTAAACGCTGAAGCGGATATTTTTGGAGCCAGTCCAATTGTTCTTCTTGGCTTAAATGTGCCAGTAAAATTTTACCCGCCGAGGTTGCATGAGCAGGTAAGCGGTTACCCAAATGCAAACCATATGGATTTACGCGGTCGGTTTGTTGGTGGGCAGCACTACGGGCAATCGTAATGGCTTCATAACCATCAAGTACCATCACAGAATAAATGAGAGAGGTTTGGTTAGTTAGAAGATTTAATAAAGGTTGAGACACTTTCGGAAGCTGAGCTGCACCTAAATAAGCTCCTGAAAATTTGAGTACTTTAGGGGTTAAATAGTAATAGTGGCCATCTGACTCAAGATACCCTAAATATTCTAAAGTTAATAAATGGCGTCTTGCTGCCGCTCGGGTAAGGCCGGTTTTTTCAGCCGCCATAGAAATGTTTAAACGATGTTGATTACTACTAAAGCTATCTAAAATCGCCATGCCTTTACCAATACCAGCAATGTAATCTTCATGACGAATCGTTTTTTTGTTGTCCTGATTCTGGATTATACGTTCATCTTTACTCATTACTGGTCCTTGTATGATAGAAGCTTAGTAGATCAATTTGCTTTACTGAAAAAGTTTAATAATTTCATGTCGCAAAAATTGATGTCTTAAATTATCCCTTAAATCTTCGTGCCAAAACATACCCATTTTAATATTGGTCATCTCAAAAGGTAGAGAATGTAACCGAATCTTAGGGCTATAAGATAAATGCTGCAAAATCATACGGGGCATGGTGAGTATTGCGTCGGCTTGGGCTCCCAAGACTTGTAACGCGGTTGAGTAGTTTTGACAGCGCATAAATACATTTCTTGAAATTTTTTGGTGTTGGTTTAAATAAATATCTTCAAGTAAAGCACCCGTACGGCGTGATGAAACACCAATGTGTCGTCCATTAATATAACTAGCTAAATCGACTTCTTTAAGTTGGCTGCAAATAACGAACTCATCTGTGACCAAATGATCAAAGGTAATTTTTGGAGATAAGTATTGTTCTAGATCAATCACGAAATCGAGCTGTTGTGTCGCCAAGTCCGCCATAATATGTTTTCGATCGAGTTTCATACTCACAAACTGCAAATCTAAATTAAGATTTTGAAAGTGTTGAGCCAATCTTGGAAGAATAATCGGCTCAATTTCATCATGCACGGCGATTTTTAAGTTTTTTAAACTTGTTGGGTCGAACACATGCTTCTGCTGGCTAATATTTTGAATGGTTAAAAGTGCTTGTTTCACAGTTGGGTAAATCTGCTCGGCAAAAGGAGTGGCAGACATTTTATTACCTACACGTATAAATACATCATCTTCAAGTTGCTGGCGTAAACGCTGCAAAGCATGACTTGCTGCTGACTGTGTAATATTAAGACTACTTGCCGCATTTGAAATACTTTTTTGCTCATAAATCGCGATAAATAACGGATATAAATTAATATCAATTCGGTGAAAAAAACTTAGGTCTAGACCATGTAAGTTATGAATATTATTCATGATGCATTATTTAATAAAATCATTTCATTCATATTAAGTTTCAAGTTATGTTGATGTAAAGACCAGATAATGATGTAAAGGAAAAAGAATGTTTGAACTCTCCAAGAAAGCTCAAGATTTTGCTGAGCGAACTAAAAAATTTATTTTAGAAGAAATAGAACCTGTTGAAGCAAAATTTTGGCAAGAAGTTCACGAGTTAAATCCAGATGGAAACCGGAAAAAATGGCAGTGGCCTGAGCTTTTAGAAACTCTAAAATCTAAAGCCAAACAGGCAGGCCTTTGGAATATGTTTTTACCCGATGAAAAGTTGGGTGCTGGGTTAACTGTTCAAGAATATGCACATATTGCTGAATTGACTGGTCGTAGTTTATTAGCGCCAACTGTTTTTAACTGTAATGCACCAGATACGGGAAATATGGAAGTGTTATGGCGCTATGGCAGTGAACAGCAAAAACAACAATGGTTAGAGCCTTTATTGGACGGAAAAATTCGCTCTGTTTTTTGCATGACTGAACCAGATGTCGCGTCAAGCGATGCAACTAATATGCAAGCGACTGCACTCATTGACGGTAATGAAATTGTTTTAAATGGCAAAAAATGGTGGTCGTCTGGTTTAGGTGATCCAAATGCTAAAGTCATTATTTTTATGGCCCATACTCCAGATGAAACTAAAGACCGCCATCATCAACACTCTATGGTTTTAGTACCGATTGATACGGCAGGTGTTGAAATTCAACGTATGTTACCTGTGTTTGGTGACTACGATGCACCGCATGGACACGGTGAGGTTCATTTTAATAATGTTCGAGTGCCTCTTGAAAACTTTATTGGTGGAGCGGGTCAAGGTTTTGAAATTGCACAAGGCAGATTAGGGCCAGGACGTATTCATCATTGCATGCGCTGTATCGGAGCTGCTGAAAAAGCACTAGAGCTTATGATTGATAGAGGCATGTCTAGAACGGCGTTTGGCAAAGAAATTTTAAAACTTGGTGGAAACCTCGAACGCGTAGCCGATGCACGTGTAGCCATAGATCAAGCTAGACTTTTAACCTTGTATGCTGCTTATAAAATGGATACTTTAGGAAACATGGCTGCTTTAACAGAAATATCTGCAATTAAAGTAGTCGCTCCAAGCGTATTAGAAAAAGTAGTCGATATGGCGATTCAGCTACATGGCGGTGCGGGCGTTTCAAGAGATACGCCATTAACAGGTTTCTTTGCCCAAGCACGCAGTTTACGTTTAGCTGATGGTCCGGATGAAGTACATAAAGGCATGATTGCCAAATTAGAGTTAGCCAAACGTGGTTATTTCGGTCGTCATAAAAAAGTATAAGTTAAAGGAAGTAAATATGTCGGTAATTGATGTAGGCGGTGAAGTACGTGACGGTGAAGAACTTGATATTGGGGCAGTTGAAAACTGGTTAAAAAACCAAGGTGTTGAGCTAGTTGGTCCAGCAGTCGTTACTCAATATACGGGCGGGGCGTCGAATTGGACTTATCGTTTAAAGTATGAAAATACGGATTTAATTTTACGACGTCCACCAAAAGGAACAAAAGCCAAGTCAGCCCACGATATGGCCCGTGAATATATGGTGCAGAAAAACCTTGCCCCTTATTATCCAGTTCTTCCTAAAATGGTAGCGCTTTGTCAGGATGAAACCGTTATTGGCTGTGATTTTTATGTCATGGAACGCATTGAAGGAATTATTCCTCGTGCAAAATTACCGCCTGAGCTTGGCTTTACTGAAGAAGATGTTCATGAGCTTTGTGTAAACGTTATTGATAAATTGATTGAGTTACATCAAGTTCCTTATGAGAACACGCCTTTAGCTGAACTAGGTAAAGGTACAGGATATTGCCGTAGACAAGTTGAAGGTTGGGATAAACGCTATGAAAAAGTCCGCACAATCAACGTTCCTTCTTTTAAATATGTTCGAAAATGGCTAAACGATAATATCCCTCAAGATTCTACAACTTGTATTATTCACAATGATTGGCGTTTTGATAATGTGATTTTAGATCCAAAACATCCAACTGAAGTGATTGGGGTGTTGGATTGGGAAATGGCGACCTTGGGTGATCCATTAATGGATTTGGGCAGTGCTTTGGCCTATTGGGTTGAGCCTACGGATAATATGATTTTTAGATCGACACGTCGTCAGCCTACTCACTTAAAGGGAATGTTCTCTCGCAAAGAAGTTGTTGACTATTATTTGCAAAAAACTGGTCTGGAGCCTCAAAACTGGACTTTTTATGAAGTGTTTGGTGTATTCCGTTTAGCAGTGATTGCCCAGCAAATCTATTATCGTTATTACCATAAACAAACCCGAAACCCTGCTTTTAAAGATTTCTGGATTGTCATTCATGCACTACATATCAGAGCTTTAAAACTTATCGCCCAGCAAAAATTGCAAGAATCGGAATTTGCTCAGCAATCTCTACAGAAAATACAGGGTATTTTAAGAAGATGACCACAATTTATCTGGTAAGGCATGGACAGGCATCATTTGGTAAAAGTAACTATGATGAGTTGTCTGAAAATGGTGAAGCTCAAGCGACTTTATTAGGCCAATATTTTAAGAAAATATTGAAAGAACAACCTTATGTAGTTGCAGGAACTATGCAGCGCCATGAACAAACTGCACAGCTTGCACTAAAAGAATGTTTTCCAGATGCGGTAATTCATCATAATAATTTATGGAATGAGTTTAACCATCAACAGGTTTTTGCCCGTTATGAGCCACGTTTTGAACAGCCTGAACTGTTAAAAGCCGATGTCGCAAAAGAGCATAACCCTCGCGCGTATCTTGCCAAAATCTTTGAAGGTGCGATTGAACGATGGACCGAAGGCGATTTTCATCATGAATATGATGAGTCTTGGCCGCATTTTAAAAACAGAGTTGAAACGGCGCTACAGCAACTTTGTGATGAGTTAGCAAAAAACAAACCTCGTTATGCAGTCGTTTTTACCTCGGGTGGTGTGATTTCTGTAGCAATTGGAAAACTGCTTGAACTCAGTCCTAATCGAACTTTTGCATTGAATTGGGCAATTGCTAATACAAGCCTCACGACTTTACGTTTGGTTGGAAATGAAGCTCAGGTTTTAAGTTTAAATGAACATCACTTTATAAAAGCTGAGCGTCCAGATTTACTGACATGGATTTAAAATAAGGATAAAAGCATGGCAAAGACGATTTTAATTACAGGTGCAAGTTCTGGATTAGGCGCGGGTATGGCGCATGAATTTGCAGCAAAAGGTTATAACTTGGCGATTTGTGCACGCCGTTTAGACAGATTAGAAACTTTAAAAACTGAACTTGAAAATCAGTACGGTATTAAAGTAATTGCAAAAAGTCTGGACGTAACTAATTACGATCAGGTTTTTGAAGTATTTCGTGCCTTTAAACAAGAGTTTGGCTATTTAGACCGAATTATTGTAAATGCGGGAGTAGGCAATGGTCGCCGTATTGGTAAAGGTAATTTTGAAATTAACAGAGCCACGGCCGAAACAAACTTTATTTCTGCTTTAGCACAGTGTGAGGCAGCGATTGAAATTTTTAGAGCGCAAAATGCAGGTCATTTGGTGGTCATGTCGTCTATGAGTGCGATGCGCGGATTACCAAAACATTTATCGACCTATGCGGCGAGTAAAGCTGCAGTTGCTCACTTGGCCGAGGGTATTCGCGCTGAATTACTAGATACTCCAATTAAAGTCTCAACCATTTTCCCGGGTTACATCCGAACTGAAATGAATGAAGGTGCTAAACATCTACCTTTTGAAGTCGATGCCAAAACAGGGTGTAAAGCTTTAGTCAAAGCGATCGAAAAACAACCTGTAAAAGCTTATGTACCGCAGTGGCCGTGGTTACCAATGAGTATTGCCATGAAGGTTTTACCATTAAAGTTGGTCAATAAATTAGGATAAAAAATTGCCCCCTAAAATTAGGGGGTAATTTTTATTTAGAATTTTTTGGTGTAATTGACGAATAAACGGTCTTCGCCAAAGTCATTGCCGTGTTTAACGTTGTAGTCAATACGAATATATTGCAGGGCAAAGCCTTTTAAGAGCGGCTGCTGAAATGCATAGTTTAAAATCACATTAGACTCAGTTTCGTGGTTTTTCTCACCATTAGCTGCTTTAAAGTCATGACCGTAAACATATTTCACCATTGCGTTTAAGCCCGGAACGTAATCTTTAAAGTCATAGCCATACATGACATGGTAAGACTTTTCATCTTCTTTGAAAAAGCCCGTAGCATTCCAGTTAATGAAATACGTCTCTGGTAAGAAACCATCCGGTAGCGGATAAGCTGACTCTCCAATAATTTGTTGGTACCCCAAACCAAAGGTATGGTTTTTTACTTTGATGGTTTCAAGTAAACCAATGTTCTGGGCATCAATATCAAAGGTATTACCGTCATCCTTGGCGTTAAAGTATTTAAACTTAGAGGTGAGGGCAAATTTAGGCTGTTTCCAAGTATGCTCAAGTCCAACATAATGTTTGTTATACAGATCTTCTAAATTACCAAAATAATATTCACCCTTTAGTGACGGCGTGAATTGATAGCGCAAGTCAATATAATTTAAGCCATCAGACTCTTTAGTAATTCCATTGGATGTGAAAGAAAACTTTTTAAAATCTTCTTCATTTCGTGGAGATACTTTTTCAACTCGACCAATTTCTGCATAAAACTGATCTGAAAGTTGCGACTTTAAGTTAGTGCCCCAATAGGAAGTGAGTAACTGACGGCTAGCATCGACTGCTGTTACAGGTAAATCTAGCCAGAGTTCACCAACACTCAAAAGTGTTTTGTCATAACCTAGTTTTAAGGTTGCGCCGTATTTTAAATAGTCGGATGCTTGAGATTGCGTTTCTTTATTAAAAGGCAAAACAGTATCTGCGACATGTTTGTCTGAACTTAAACGCACGGCGTATTGAACAGAAGCATCAGCTCCAATCGTAATAGGTTTATCTGCTATGACTAGTGGAGTGTCATGCATTTTCGATTTATAAAATAAAGATGCTGCCTGAGACCAACTACCGGTATCTTTAAGGGCGTCATTATCAAAATCGCGGTTGATATAGGCATTTTTTAAAGTGAATTTCCATTCATCTTCAGTTTGCTGATTTGGATTTGCAGCCCTAGAACTGCTACACATAATAAATAAAGTGGCAAAAGCTAAAGTGTGTGGTTTAAAACGGTGAAATAATTCCATAATCCATTTCCAAGATATATGCCAGTCCTCGGCATTACGTATTGTGAAATATTGGTGTGGTGTTCCCTAAATTGTTTAAAGGGAACTCCTGTTTTTATAAGTGGCTGTTGCTTCAATTAATGTAATTTTTCAAGCTTCATGCTTTCACTAAAGGATTTACAGCCTTTAAAAAGTAGAGCCAAAGCCAGTACACAGGACAAACCACCCACAATAGATAAAGAAGACCCCACCATTAATGGATTGCCAAAAACCTTATCTGTAATAATTGCGACTAATGTTGTACCAACACCTAGTCCAATTAAGTTACTTACCAAAAGGAATAGGGCAGAAAGGCGTGCTCTAAATTGGTTGGGTGCTAACATTTGCAATGCTGTTGCCGAAATCACAAGTGGGAAAGAGGCAAAGAACATTGCAGGAATGAGCAAAGTTACTGAAAGCCAGAGTTGATCTGTTTGGGTAAAAAATGCAATTGGAATAATCAGGCCAACAATACCAATCACACCCGTGAACATCGGTGCATCTTGGCGTCCTTTTTTAATAAACCAGTCGTTTAGCCATCCTGCACAAAACACGCCTAAAGTATTTGCAACTAGCAATATAGTGCCGAGCATATAGCCTGTTTCAGTCGGCGCGAGTTGAAACTTACGAATATAAAATGCAGGTGTCCAGCTAGTTAGGCTATAGAGTGCCATTGCATAAAAGGTAAAACCTAAATAGTGACAAGCAAAAGTTTTTGCATGTTTCTTGATAAACTGTAGGCACTGCGTGAACTTAACTTGGTCAACTTGTCCGCTTTGGTTGAGCTGTTGTCCTTTACGTGCAGGATCTTTAACTGTCAAAATAAATAGTAAACCAATAATAATGCCGGGTAATCCCACCACTAAAAAGGCAATTTGCCATGCTTTGAGTGCACCTAATAAAGGAACTTCAATGAGTGTCACGCCTTTAAGCAGGTTAATCACATAACCGCCAACTAAAAAGGCGGTACCTCCACCTAAGAAAGCACCAATTGAATAGATCCCGACCGCGCGGCCTAGTTTGTCTTTACTAAACATGTCACTAAACATTGAATAGGCCGCTGGAGATAAAGCTGCTTCACCAACGCCCACAGCCATACGGCTTAGGAATAATTGAATAAAGTTTTTACTTAAACCGCAAGTTGCTGTTGCTAAGCTCCAGACAATAATCCCGATTGAAATCAGTTTTGGTCGGGAAAAACGGTCGGCAATATAGGCTAATGGTAAGCCCATCACAGCGTAGAATAGTGAAAAGGCAAGGCCATGTAACAAGCTAAATTGAGTATCTGAAAGTTGAAGGTCTGCTTTGATGGGTTCAATCATCAAGGCCAGAATTTGACGGTCAATAAATGAAAATATATAGGCCAACATACAAAGTATGACCACATACCATGCATATGCATTGGTTTTCTTTTGTGTCCTTTCAACAGCGATATTACTTTGGTTCATACACTTAATCCTTATGTATAAAACGCTTTAAAGAAATTGATCTCTAGCTTCTATTCATCCTCAAAATTTTTGATACGTCCCCATTTGAAATGAATAATGAAACGGCTAGAAATGATTGAATTTGGTTTGGTAAGGGGCCTTGAAGAAGGTGTCTTAACACAAACGGAAATAGTAATGCTGACTAGATTATTGAATTATTATTTTCTTTTTATATGTAAAATTCCATTACTTGTTGAGTATGTTTAGATACCTAAAAAGTATGTTAAGTGAGCTATTGGGAGGGTTTAACTTTTATAAATATTTGAATTTAATAAATTTTATTATTTATATTGGATTTTTTATAGTGAGCAGCTAAAGAAAGACTAGCTTTAACTGCTCTAGAGCCAAGTTAATTTAGTGTCGATGGTAATAATTAACTTGATGGCATGAGATCAAATAATTTTTTTAACTGACGATTTAGATTATGCAGTTCATCTTCTGAAAAAGCATTGAGGATCCCCGCTAAGGTAACCACACTAATTTGGTTAATCTGCTCAACAAGCTCAACACCTTTGGCCGTTAATTTCACCATCGAAATCCGTTCATCAGCGGTAGAAGAGTAGACTTCCACAATGCCATCTTCTACCAAACGATATACAGCCTTTGTTGCTGTTGTGAGTTTTAAAGTAGAAAGATTGGCAATGTCAGTGATACTGGCTTCCCCAAGCGCATTGGTACTTAAAATAATTTTGCGGCGAGTATTATCAATTCCAAGTTTTTTTATAGATTTTTCAATAAGTTGTGAATATTTACCATTAACTTGGGAAATCCAGAAAAAGGGGAAGTTTTGAATACTCGACGGTTCTTTATTGGGAAGAAATTGTTCTAAATGATCAAGCATAGCTAAGCAATAACTTAGTAAAAAAAGGGTAATTCTATTATAAACAAAATTTTGCATATTTCCTTGAACACACATTAGAAAAATTACTTGACAATTCCATTAAATTTTCTGATATTTTAATTAATGGATAAAAATACATGGAAAAGTGAATGAATATTATTAGCCAAAGTGTGCAAAAAGGAAACGGCAAACTTAAGGTGATGGTGAAGGACACTATAGATATTCAAGGTCTAAAAACCATTGCTGGCAGTAGAGCTTTATTAGAAGTCGAACCCGCACATGATGATGCTGAGGTAGTTAAAAACATCTTAAAAGCTGATTGCGAAATTATTGGCAAGACAAATTTGCACGAATTGGCTTTTGGAATTACAGGCATTAACCACGCTTTTGGTACACCTATTAACCCTAAATATCCTGAACTTATTCCGGGCGGCTCTTCAAGTGGTTCAGCCGCAGCAGTTGCAGCTAAACAAGCTGACTTTACTTTAGGGACAGACACCGGTGGCTCTATCCGTATGCCCGCTGCATGCTGTGGAGTTTATGGTTTAAAACCGACTTTCGGTCGGGTAAGTCGCGAAGGCATATACCCGCCGTCAAGTTCTTTAGATTGCGTTGGTCCTTTTGCAAATTCAGTCGAAATGATTGAAAAAGCCATGCAAATTATTGATCCAACTTTTAAGCCGGCTGAATGTACTCTTACACCAAAACTTGCAGTGCTCGATGTCAAAGCAGATGAGGTTGTTTGGAACTGTATATATCAAGCACTTCAAAAAGCAAATTTAGAGACCGTTTTAGAAAAAGTTGAACATTTTGAAGCAGCTTATGATGCAGGCATGCAGATTATTAACTATGAAAACTGGCAAGCTTTTGGTGAGTTAACCCAAACAGGCTTAATTGGTTCTGATGTAAATAATCGTTTATTAAAAGCAGCCCACACCACTTTAGAGCAAGTAAAGCAAGCAGAAGTTGTGAAAGCGCAGCTGACAAAGGAACTCGATGCTTTATTAGAAAAATATGATGCATTGGTTCTGCCGACACTTCCACAAATTCCACCAAAAGTTTCTGAAGCTGAAAACACGGTCGCTTTTTTGAACCTAACCGGTTTAGTTCGACCATTTAATTTATCAGGACATCCAGCCATTTCAGTGCCACTTGAAACCAGTGAAGGTTTGCCTGTGGGCTTACAGATCGTATCAAAGCATCAAAAAGATGAGCAATTATGTGTAATAGCTAAATTTTGTGTTGATGCAATGCAATAAATTACAAGGAGTTAGATGATGAATAAGTTGTCTAAAATGGAGTTTGCTTCTCAAGACAAAGCAGTTGATTTAGATGCTTTGTGCCAAGAAATTCGTGAGCGTGCCTGTGCAGGTGAATTTGATAATCAGGCCTATGTAAGCCAAGACATTATCGAAAAACTTAAAAAAATTGGTGTTTACCGTGCTCTGGTGCCTAAACGTTTTGGTGGTGAAGAATGGTCACCACGGCAGTTTTGTGAGTTGATCGAAACTTTATCTAAAGCTGATGGTTCAGTGGGTTGGGTGGCAAGTTTCGGTATGAGCCCTGCGTATTTAGGAAGTTTGCCCGAAGAAACGCTGAAAGAGTTATACCAAAACGGGCCAGATGTCGTATTTGCCGGAGGTATTTTCCCGCCGCAGCCTGCCGAAATTACCGATGAAGGTGTGGTGGTGCGCGGACGTTGGAAATTTTCAAGCGGCTGTATGGGCGCTGACATTGTTGGTGTGGGAATTTCACCCCTTAAAAATAATGAAATGCAAGGTTTACCACGTATGGCAGTGATGCCTGCCAACAAAGCCAAAATTGAAATGACATGGGACACTGTTGGCCTAAAAGGTACCGGAAGCCATGATTTGGTGGTTGAAGATGTATTGGTCGAAAAGAAATGGACCTTTGTACGTGGCGAACCTTCAAAACTCAGCGAGCCATTTTTTAAATATCCATCACTGTCTTTAGCGACTCAAGTATTAACCGTGGTGGGTATTGGGGTTGCAGCTGCCGCATTAGAAGAATTTGAAAAATTAGCACCGGGTAAAGCATCTATTACGGGTGGGTCAGAAATTGCAAACCGCCCAGTGACTCAATATGAGTTTGCTCAAGCTGATGCAGAGTTTCAGGCTGCAAAGTCTTGGTTTTATCAAACCATGGATATTGTCTGGAATGAAATTATTGCTGGTCGTGAAGCAACTGCTGAACAGATTAGTGATATGCGTCTGGCATGTACCCATGCAGCTCGCATTTGCGCCAAAGTGACCCGAAAAATGCAAATGCTTGCGGGTATGACAGCGATTTATACCAACAATCCATTTAGCCGTTTTGTAAATGACACCAACGTGGTGACCCAGCACGCCTTTATGGGTGATGCAACTTTACAAAATGCAGGTTTAGTCAGTTTCGGGTTAAAGCCAACCCCAGGTTATCTATAAGTTTAAATTTTAAAAAAGGAATATTGAGATGGAAGCTAAAAAACCATTACGTGTGTTGTTTTGCATGGGTATTAACCAGAACTTTTTTGATGCAGAACCTGCTGAAGCAAAAGCGGTTTGGGCAGCATTTGGTGAAATGTGGAATGGCATTCATGACCTACCTGGTGTGCATGTTTTTGGGAATCTTGATGATGACCAAAGCATGGTGGGTGCAAGTACGGGCTGGCCTTGGACCACTTATTTGCTTGCAGATGTTCCGGATATTGAGACAGTACATGCTGCTTGTAACTTGTTTAGAACGACCGTGGTGGGTGAAGGGCCATACAAACTTTGGAAATATTGCAAAGTTGAAGCTCGTGTTGGGCGTGAATTGATTATTCAACGTTAGGGCGACCGCAATGACTGACAAAGTGAATATTGCAGAAATTATAGAATGGCTAGAACAGTTGGAAGCACACAATGCCATTCGTAACTGCATAAACCGTTATATGGAAATCTGCGACGAGCTCAATGCAAATACAGATCTTTATGAGTTGATGAATCTTTTTGATCAAGACTGTATTTGGGAAGGTATTGGCGATAAATATTCTAAATCTTTTGGTCGTTATGATTCTTGGCAGTCGATTTATGACATGTTCAAACGCTATACACAAAAAGAATCTCACTTTGTCATGAATGCACACTTTGTGAATTCAGAACAAATTTATGTAAATCAAAATGATGCAAATGCTTCATGGCTGATGTTGCAAACTTCAACTTTTCAAGATGGCCGTAGTCACCTAAATGCAGCAAAGCTCAAGGTGAAGTTTCAGAAGCAAGCAGATGGAACCTGGAAAATTAAACATTTCCAAACACAGAATATTTTCAGTCGTCCGGTATCGCATTGGCAAAGTGAAGCCGAGTTGCCGGTACCTTCCCAGGAATGACCCAGGACATATTTAAAAGGACTATTGATATGAACAGTATTATCCCAACGCATAACATTGGCATTGATTACGATGCTTTAGTTAAAAGTGACCGTGCCCATACTTCTCTTTATAAAGATGAACGCATTTTTGATGAAGAAATGGAAAAAATCTTTTATAGCACTTGGGTGTGGGTTGCGCATGCCAGCGAAATTCCAGAAGGCGGAAGCTATAAAACGATTAATATCGGTAAACAACCTGTGGTTGTGGTGCGTGACCGTAAAAAGAAAGTCCATGTACTTTTAAACCGTTGTCGTCACCGTGCAGCAACCGTATGTGAACATAAAAAAGGAAAAACTAATAGTTTTGTATGTCCGTACCACGGTTGGAGTTATGCACTTGACGGTAGTTTACGTGGTGTGCCATCTCCGGAAAGCTACGGCGATTGTTTAGATAAATCAGAATTACCACTGGTGAGTCTACGGGTAGAAGAATATAACGGCATGATCTTCGCTTCATTTAAAGAAGACATTCAACCGCTTGAAGAGTTCCTTGGGCCAGCAAAAAAATGGATTGATCTGTTTATGAAACAAGGTGCGGGTTATCCAATTAAAGTGTTGGGTGAACATCGCTTCCGTTTTCCGGGTAACTGGAAAATCCAGCTTGAAAATACCACCGATGCATATCACTTCCCGTTGGTACACAAATCATTCTTAAGTTCTGTAGATGAAAAAACCGAAGAACTCTTTAACTTCGAAAAGCAACCGGGCTTTGTTGAAGACTTAGGAAACGGTCACAGCGTCATGGTGATGATTCCTGAACTGGTCGATTTAGAAGAAGACTTAATGGAGCGACCAATTCAAGAGCGTTTCGAAGACTTGGCTCAAGCTTTGCGTGACGAAGGGCATGAAGAATTAGAAGTACGCCGTATTGTTCGAGCAGTTGGCGGTTCGGGCTTTAACTTAAATTTATTCCCAAATATTGCATGTTCAATGGCGTTCTTCCGTGTGTTACAGCCAATTTCAGTTGCTGAAACAGAAATTCATCATTCGGTGATTACGATGGATGGCGGTCCACAAATTGCCAATCAATATCGCTTACGTTTGCATGAACATTTCCAAGGTCCATTTGGTTTTGGTACGCCAGATGACTCTGAAGCTTGGGAACGCGTACAACACGGTGCCAATGCCGGTAATGATTTATGGATCATGCTCAACCGCGGTTTACCGGGCGAAGTTAAAACTGAAGATGGCTTAAAAAGTGATGTCAGTGCTGAAACAGGTATGCGTGCAGCATATCAGCAATGGAAAAAGATGATGACAGCTTAAGGAGAGAGCAATGAATATGAATCTGCAATTATTAAATGAAGTCACTGCTTTCATCTGGGCTGAAGCAGATATGTTAGACCACAGTGAATACCGTGAATGGCTCAATTTATGGAATGAAAAGGGCGTTTATATCATTCCGATTGACCCGAACCTCACAGACTACGAAAACAACTTAAATTATGCCTATGACGATAATCATATGCGTAAGTTACGGGTAGAGCGTCTTGAAAATGGTGAGGCAATTTCTACGGCACCAAAGGCGAATACGGTACGCAGCATTTCGCGAGTACGAGTGATTCAAGATCAAGATGATGAAATCGTTTTACGCTGTGCTCAAAACCTACGTGAATTTCGTAAAGAAAACCTCAAGCATTACACGGCCGATATTACATACCATCTAACCCGTGATGCCGATACTGGTTTTAAGATTAACCGTAAAATCATTAACTTGGTTAACTCAACCGATACCTTGGCTGGTATTAGCTACATTCTTTAGGAGCGGTAACATGAAACAGGTTGTTTTAGTGACGGGTGCTGCTTCTGGACTCGGTAATGTGATTGCTGAATATTTTGCGAGCCAAGGTCATCAAGTGATTTTGTCAGCCAGTACGCTTGAAAAAGCCGAAAATGCTAAGGCACAAAGTCAGTATGCCCAAAATATATTTCCTTTAAAGCTGGATATTTCGGTCGAGGCAGATTTTCATGCAGCGGTGCAATGGATTGAAGAGAAATTTTCTAAACTTGATGTGTTAATTAACAATGCCACCGTCACCAAAGCAACGCCCGTATTAGAAATTACCGCAGCCGATTTTGATTGGGTGACCCAAGTTAACCAACGCGGCACCTTTCAGGCTTGTCAAATCATTGGTCAATACATGGCGAAAAAAGGTTATGGACGCATCATTAATATGGCGTCGTTAGCGGGACAAAACGGCGGTACTGCAACGGGTGCACACTACGCGGCAACCAAAGGGGCCATTGTGACGTTAACCAAAATTTTTGCCAAAGAGTTTGCGGCAAAAGGTGTTACGGTCAATGCGATTGCACCGGGACCGATGGAGTCACCGATCGTTCATAGTGTGGTGCCAGACGAAAAAATGGAACAGTTCATCCAGAATATTCCGGTTAAAGCCTTAGGAAGTATGCATTTTATTGCTGAAACTTGTGGGTTGCTTGCGAGTCCAAATGCAAGTTTTGTGACTGGTGCAACATGGGATATTAACGGTGGTTTATTCATGCGCTAAGCCACAAGCTTAGGCATGAAAAGGGAGTTAAATCATGACTACACTTTATGATGTTGTCGTTAAAAATCGCCATGTGGAAGGTGGAAATATTGCAGTTATGGAGTTTGAATCTGCAACTTCTGCTGCATTACCAAAGGTTGAACCCGGTGCACATATTGATGTGCACTTACCGAATGGTATGGTGCGCCAATATTCGCTTTGCCAAAATCCAAATGACGAAGGAAAGTTCCGCCTTGGAATCTTACGTGACCCTGAATCACGTGGCGGCTCGATTTCTGCATTTGATGAAATTAAAGATGGGATGCAAATTCAGGTCAGTGAGCCGAAAAACCTATTCCCACTTTTAAAAGCCAAGCACAGTGTATTGATTGGCGGTGGAATCGGGATTACGCCATTAATTACGATGGCATATCAACTTGCACATGAAGGTGCATCATTTGAGCTTCACTACTGTGGTGCTAGCCCTGAAAAATGTGCTTTTGTTGATGAAATTAAAAATGGTGTGTTAGCACAATACACAACTTTCCATTTTAAATCTGAAGGCGCAAGCCACAGAGCATTTTTTGAATCTGCCATTAAAGATATTGATCCTGAAAGTCATATTTATACCTGTGGTCCAGTCGGTTTTATGGACTGGGCGATTAACCTCGCCACAACTCACGATTTTCCTGAGCAGCAAATCCACAAAGAGTATTTCCAAGTGGAAACTGACACCTCGGGAGATTCATTTGAGGTGGTGGCTGAGCGTAGCGGAAAAATCATTATGGTCGAAGCTGGCGAAACCATTTTGCAGGCTTTGGCTAAAGAAGGCATCGAGATTGAAATGTCTTGCGAGCAAGGCGTATGTGGAACCTGCATGTGCGATGTGATTGAAGGCGAACCAGATCACAGAGATGTTTATTTTACTGACGAAGAAAAGGCCAGCAATGAGCAAATATTAGTGTGCTGTTCACGCTCTAAAACACCGAGATTAGTTTTAGATATCTAATGCTCTCGCGATTTATATGGATGTAAGAGAAGGTTTAGGAGAAAGATGATGAATGTATTACAACAAATAGATGAGTTTACAGTCGATCCACTACAGTTTCGACGAGCATTAGGAAATTTTGCAACAGGCGTTACCATTGTTACTGCACAAAATGCACAAGGTGAGAAAGTCGGTGTAACCGCAAATAGTTTTAACTCGGTATCACTCGATCCACCACTTATTTTGTGGAGCATTGATAAAAAATCGTCAAGTTTTTCAGTATTTGAAGAAGCAACACATTTTGCAGTCAATATTTTATCAGGCACGCAAATTGAGCTGTCTAATAAGTTTTCGAGACGCAATATTGATAAATTTGCCGACACCAATTTTCAACTTGGCGCAGGACGCGCACCCATTTTAGAAAATTGTTCTGCGGTGTTTGAGTGCGAACGTTATCAAGTGATCGAAGGTGGTGACCACTGGATTATTATTGGTAAAGTGGTTCGTTTCCATGACCAAGGTCGAAGCCCGCTGGTTTACCATCAAGGTGCATATTCTTGTGTCATGCCGCATCCAAGCCTTCAAGTTAAGCAAACTGAACAGAACGGCGTAGACCAAACACATTATGGGCACTTGTATAATAATGTCTGCTACTTAATGAGTCGTGCTTTTAAAGCCTATCAAACCGACTATATTCCTAAGCAAATGGCTTCGGGTTTCCGGACAAGTGAATCACGTCTTTTGCTCGTTTTGGCCAGTGGTACTGCCTCAAGTAAAGAAGATTTACCGCGAGATATTGCTATGCCAATGCAAGAAGTTGAAAGGTCGGCTGAAATTCTAAAATTTGAAGGATTATTGGTCGATCACGATAATTTGTACGCCCTGACCGAGAAAGGCAAACAAACGGCGCAGTATTTATTTGATATTGCCGATAGCCATCAAAATGAGGTGTTTAAAAAATATTCTGATGAGCAAAAGGATATTTTTATTACCATGCTGCGAGATTTTGCGGGAGTAGCATAAGCCCCATTAAGCTGATAAATTGAATTGATTTATCAGCTTCTTTACATCTAGCTGACTATCATCAAAACAATTCCACGGATAAGGAATTTTTGGCACACAATTTGTTTATCAATAAAACATGATTGCAAATATGCCAAGACAGTGCACCACCACAAGCGCAAAATCTTGAGCGGTGGCACATGTATAGAGAGGTAAGGGATGAACCAATATGTAAGTGATGCATTACTCACATGGACGCACCATATTAAAAATGTGTGCGGCAATTTTGAAACCGATTTTGATGGAACCCGTAATTTATTCATTGGTGAGGTTCAGTGCTTTTTATTGGGCGATACCGAAATTGCTTTTATTAAAAATAATGCCAATAAAATTGTCCGAAAAGCCGATGAAATAGATCGAGTGAATAATCGTTTTTGTTTTTTGATTTTGCAGTATTCGGGAAAAATGCTGCTCGAGTATAAGAATGAGACTCTAAGTCTGAATGAAGGCGATATTGTGTTGGTAGACCCGGTCGAAACTATTTCGATGTATCCGCAAGGTTTGGTGAGTCAGATTTCAGTGCACCTGTCGCGTGAAAAATTACTTAAAGAAAATATTAGTACCGAATATTTTGGAAAACTGATTACGCAAAATATGAGTGGTTTTTTACTCAAGAATATTTTGAAAAATATGTCTGCTGAAAACATCAAACTTTGGTATGCAACGGAAGATGGTAATGCTTTTGAAGATGCGCTGATTGCTTTAATCAAACCCACAATCAATTATAAAAATATTAATAGCCCAAATAATCTAATGGAAAAAGCCGAGCGCTATATTATAGAAAACTTAGCAAAACCAGATTTAACACCTAAATTAATTGCAGAGCATATTGGGGTATCACTACGACATCTCTACCGTTTGTTCCTTCAAGAAAATTTATCTATTAACAAATATATACAGCTTAAGCGTCTAGAAAAAGTCAAAGCGGATTTACTTGATAAAAAGAACAAACAGAGTTCAATTACCCAAATTGCCTTGAAATGGGGTTTCTGGGACGGTGCTCATTTTTCAAAGATCTTTAAAAAGACCTATGGTATCTCTCCTAAAGAATTTAGAGAGGGTATGTCAGTTTAAAATACTTCTTCTTTTAATGTCATTTTTAGACAAATTCGACGTCATTCTTGAACAAGCTAGCCCTATGTAACTGTGTTGAAATTAAATTCATTAGAGCAGGTTAGATAAGCTTAATAACCATAAAACTATTAAGTTGGTCTAACGAATTTCACTCACAGGAAGTGCATTTTAACTGTCTGATTCAGATAGTTCAGGGATAGATGAAAAGGATGAAACCAATGCGTAAACAACGATTATTGAATGATATACAAAAAATACTGGCACTTAACTTATCAATCGCTGCAAGCTTTTGGGGACTCAATACTCAAGCGTTTGCGCATGGTGGAAAGGCCGACATGGTCTCACTTTATCAGAACATGAGTGAGCAAGGCGCTAAAGTTGTTAAAGATGACTTTACCAATACCTATACAATTACCAAAGGTTCTATAGTGGTGAGAGCCAAGCCAAACTCAAATCAGGTTTTAGTGAATGGCAAACCTTTAAAACTCAGTGTCCCGTTATTAATCAAAGATGGTAAGCCTGTTATTGGAAAAGATTTTTTTAACGAAGTCTTCCAGTCTGGGTTAGATCAAACCTTTAAAATTGAAAATACGTTTCATCCACTCAATAGCTTAAATTCCGATGAAATTAAAAAGACATTTGATGTGATTAACCGCTCGAAATA